>JAQUOE010000003.1 GCA_028717265.1 Actinomycetota bacterium | reverse complement strand
CTTCCACATAATCGGTATTGTTTTTGTAACCTGTTATGAAATTATATTTATTTATTGCGGTAGTTATAGATAATCCTAAATTATAATCTGTATGTTCACCAATTATGTTTACCCTTCCCGGGGACAGTATATTTATAAGATCTTTTTTTTCAAAAATATTTTGTTTCTCCTGGTTACCCTCTATAAATACTTTAGAAAAAAGATTCTTCAACTCTCCGAAACAATTGCTTGCTCCTGATTCTTCTTTGTTATATTTTATTTTCATGTCTTCTTTTTAATGATATCAAATTTACTACTGTAAAAGTTTATTATTGGATCCTTTACATTTCTCACGTAGATTTCAAGATTTTTAATCACGTTCTGCGTTTACTTATAAATGTATTAATAAAAACCGCCGAAAGCAGTACCAGACCAACAACTAGCTGTGTCCAAAATCCACCAACTCCGGATGCTACAATTCCAGCTGTTATACTTCCAATAATAAAAGCTCCGACTACAGTCCCAAAAATGGTCCCTTCACCACCATATATAGATGTACCGCCTATAAAAACTGCGGCTATGGTTATTAATAGATATCCTGGTCCCTGAGTAGACCACCATGTAACCATTTCACAGGCTAATAACACTGAAGAAAAGGCAGCTAAAACTCCGGAAAGCATAAATATTTGTATCAGGGTTTTATCCACATTTACACCCATCATCCTTGCAGTTTCCCTATTATCTCCAATGAACATCACACTTTCGCCAAATCTATGTTTATTCAGGATAAAACTTAAAATAATTGCTATTCCAAACGCCCATATAGCCTGGGCTGGAACTATACCTCCTATCCTGCCAACAAAAATTTTATACAGCAAGGATGGTCTAATCTCATTAATAATTAACGAACGCCCTGAAGAGAGTACTACTGCCAACCCGGCCCAGAAGAATTGTGTGCCCAGAGTCGCAATAATTGATGGTACTTTTACTTTAGCAACTATAATACCATTTATAAAGCCCGCAACCGCTCCAGCAGCTAAACTTGCTATAAATGCTAATATAGTACTTCCTGTATTAATAAAAATATATGTAAAAATAAATCCAGAAAAGGCCATCACTGAACAAAAGGAAAGGTCGATTTCACCAGCTATGATTACAAATGTTAAACCCAGAGCCATAACAAGTGAAATTGGGACTGTTGATAAGAAAGCCATATAAATTTTGTAATCAAGGAAAGCTCTTGGGGCTGTAATCATAAATATCCCCATAAGTACTATATAGACCAAAACAACAGCATAAGTTCTAAAACTTCTACTTCCAGGGAGGCTTATTTTATTATTTTTTATATTCATCAGTTGTCTCCTTTCCCGGAATCTCTGGCTGATACCATAAGTAATTTTTCAGTGAGTTCTTCCATTGATATTTCATTCTTTCTATACTCCCCTATTATTTCTCCACGATCTATGAAAACAAATCTATCTGAAACTGAATATGTATCGGAGATATGGTGCGTTATATAAATACAGGATCTCCCGCTTTCTTTTATTTTTCGTATAAAATTCAGAACCTTTGTTACTTCCTTTGTCGATAGCGCTGCAGTAGGTTCATCCAGTATTATCAGATTAGCATTAAAATACATTGCTCTACCTATTGCTATTCCCTGTCTTTCTCCACCTGATAATTTTCCAACACGCGAATCTGCTGAAACTCCTACGCCCCTAAAACCTATTAACTCTTTCATAATTCTTTCAGTTTCTTCTTTCTCTTTTTTTACATTAATAAAACCAAAAAAATTAGAAATTTGCCTGCCGATAAAAATATTTCTCCATAAAGATTGCTTTTCTCCCAGAGCTTTTTCTTGATATACAGTTTCAATTTCATATTCATGGGCTTTTCTAACCGAGTATCCTCTATTAGATATTTTCTTTCCACGTATATACATCTCTCCACTGGTCGGCGGGAAAACCCCTGAAAGTATTTTTATTAAAGTTGATTTACCTGCACCATTATCTCCTATCAACCCCACAATTTCATTCTCTCCAACCTTAAAATCTACATTTTTAAGTGCTACAACTTTTCCAAAACACATGTGGATATTCTTCATTTCCACCAAATTTTTCGAATTATTCATAATAATAATCCTTTAAACCTTTCTTCTATGCGGTAATTCTTAATAGCACTTCTTACCCACTTTTTATTTAATTGCCTACCATGAGCTTTATTACCTTTTTAATATTATGCTCCTGGTAGGCAATTTTAACATCAGAATCATTTCCTATATAGTTCAACAACTTCTTCTAGATAAATATAGGTTTTTTCTTCACAAACAAGTACCAGCCATGGATTATCTAATACCTTCATCAATCAGTGACAGTATATCTACAATTGATTCAGAAGTTACAACCCCGCTTGCAGTATTTATATGAAGGCCTGGTATACCATACAATTTGCTCAACATAATTTGTGTAACTGGTAGATATCCCTGTAAATACAGCACCTGGTCTAATACAAGATCAACATATCCCTCCTGCAAGGCTTCAACCGTTTTTGGCGAAAGGTCGATTCCTCCAACAACTATATCATCCGGCTCAAGTCCAGCTGCTGTTATAACTTCACCCATTGTTGAAGTTACATTTCCATGCTGGGTGCCTATTGCTTTACAGTCAGGATTAGAAGCCAGATATCCGGTTAGAATTGGAATACATAAAGAAGCGTCGGCATCAACTTCAGGAGTGATCTCAATATAATCAACTGTCAGACCAGCGTCTAAGAATGCCTGATAAACTCCTTCGTCACTTTTACCACGCTCGGGCTGTGCTCGCAGTCCATATTCAAGTACTCTATCTCCTTCTTGAAGATTTCCTGCTGCAATAATTTGTTGGCCTGTTACATATCCACCCTCAAAAAGATCTGCACCTGCATAACCAAACCCATTACCCCCATATGTTGTTTCAAATTCAGGAAGAGGTGTATTATTAGCAGTTACTATAATCCCTTTCCCCTCAGCTTCTTCAACAGAAGTTCTAAATGCATCAACTCCGGGGTGTCCCATTATAATAATGCCATCAGGTTCAGCTGCAACTGCTTCCTTAAACTGTGAAATCATTTTATCAGACTGCCATTCTGAAAATTGATAAATTATTTCACATCCCCATTGCTCTGCTGCTGCTGCTGCACCATTTTGTCGGGGCAGAGTACTCGGATCACCGGCAGATCCACCCATTTGTGCATATATTACTATTCCTTCACCGGCTGTTACTTCCTCTACAACTTCTTCCTCCTCAGCCGCTTCTTCTTCTTCAGCCGTTACTTCTTCCTCAGCCGTTACTTCTTCCTCAGCTTTACAGCCGTACAGTGAAAAAGCTGCAACCATTGATATACTCAATACCAACACTACAATCCACAATAATGATTTTTTCATTTTCAAATCCTTTACTTCTAAAAATTATAAAAATCAGCTATTTTACCTTTAAAAATCACCTCCTTTAAGATTTTACTTTTTACAACACTCCTATAAATTATTCTTGAGACTTGTTTAGATTGCCTTTCTAAATTATTAAATTAGCTTCACTGAGCAAATCTCTTTTTATTTAATAAATGTCACCTCCTCTAAAAGCATTTTTTCTTTTATATCTATTGTTTTTTATGCACTTATTAGATTTTTTAGCTTCAGGTAAAATCTGGTAAAATAATTATCTATAAATTTAACTATTTACTTACCTTATAATATTTAAATATAGATAAACAAAATTATTATATTAACTTTGTTACAAAGCACTTGCGCAAGTGCTTTCTTATAATATAAAAAAGTAGTTATATTGTCAAGTTTAAATCTTTTTACTGCAATTCAGACAAAAGAACCTTCTAATTCCCTGACCAAGAATTAAGATTCTCCGGTAGTTTTAATTATTCTGTCAATAGCCTCAGTTAATGTATCTATAGGAGTATACTGACTATTGTTTTTAATCACTATGCCTACCAGTCTGCATTTGGAATTTAGAATCGGGCTGCCGCTTTCCCCTTCAGTAGCAGTATTAAATTCTTTAAAAAAATTTATTTTTTTTTCAGTGTTTCCCAGAACATATTTTGGTTCCTTATCTTCATTATATATGAGCAATCCGTTTCTAATAAAGTAGCTTCTAAATATAGCGTAGTCCCTATTATTTCTATAATCATTATTATAATCCAGTAGTATTGGATAAATGAATGACTCGCTATTATTTTGTTTAAATTTAAAATTTGTATATTTTAAATCTTCATATTCAATGCAATGGCCTGCAGTTATTAAGTAAAATTTATCTTTGTAAAATAAACTGAATGCAGTGAAGTTTTTCCCGGGCCCTTCACCTATTTGTTCCGCAGTTCCATAATATACTGTAGAGAGTAATATATTTGAATTATTTATTAAGATATTGTTATTTTTTAATTTTTCATCTTTTTCTACAATTTTAACCTCTAAATCAGATAATGCTGATTTCAAAGAATCAATCTCGTTTCTTGCATCGCAAAGATTTTTCTCCCGGATGATAACCAGTAGAGATAAAATAATCAATATGACAACAAACAAAATAATAATAATTTTTTTCATATTAATTTTTTGTTATTTTTAACTGTCAACACTTTAATATCTACTAATTAATATTCCGTACACTTTACATATTTTAGAATTCCCAACTACAACTTAATTAAATCATTTCATTAATTATTATTTTTTCTCTCAGAAGTACTTTCCCTTATAATCAGTTTAGTCTTAAAAGTACATGTTTGTTTGGGCAGCTCCTTATTCTTTATTCTATTTAGTAGCAGTTCCATCGCGGTTTTACCTATTCTATATCTTTCAAGTTCTATAGTTGTCAACGCAGGGGAAACTATTTCAGTTAATGCTATATTATCCAAACCGATTATAGATATATCTTCAGGAACTTTAACTCCTCCGGTTTGCAAAGCTTTCATAGCTCCAATAGCTGTAAGGTCGTTTGAGCAAACAATTGCTGTCGGACATATTTTCCCTTTTAATATTTTTTGTGCAACTCTGAAGCCACCATCTATTTTATGATCACCTTCTAATATCTTATAATTTAAATCATTACTTTTATTGCTTTCTATGACGTCCATAAAATTTCTTATTCTTATTTCTGCTGTTTTCAATTCTTTGGGTCCGCTTATAAAATATATATTTCTGTGCCCAAAAGAAATCAAATGAGAAATTGCTTCGGCTATGCCGACTTTATAATCAAAGTAGAGACTATCTGCTTTAATGTTTCTTTTACACCAGTCAACAAGTACAAAAATAACATTTGTATCAAAAAGCTGTTTTATAACAGAACTATCCACCTGGCTTGAAGCAACAATTATTCCGTCTATTTTTCTCTTGATTAAAGCCCCTATAGATTTTAATCCTTTTCCAATATCATAATCAGTGTTGCATAAAAATACATTATAGCCATTTTTAACTGCCAGTTCCTCTACACCCTGTACAAGTTCCGGATAGAATGGATTTCTAATATCGGAAATAACCAGACCAATAGTATGCGTTTTCCCTGTAGCAAGACTCCTGGCAAGCAAGTTTGGCTGATATTTTAATTTTTTCATTACGTCAAGTACCCTTTTTTTCGTCTCGGGCATTACGAATCTTGTTTCGTTTATTACATGAGAGACTGTGGTCGGAGAGACCTTTGCTATTCTTGCTATGTCATTGTAATTAACCATTGCGTACTCCTAACATCTATAAAATAGAGTAAGCGCTTGCGCAATATTTATTTTATCATAACTACGTTTAGAAAAAAATATAAATCGCACACATAAAAAACTTTTAAATTTTTAAATAATAAATAAATATCCAATAGAAGAGCTTTAAATAAATTAAATATCTAAAATTTATATTTTTATAAAAGAGTAAATTAACCTATAATCATAATATTTAGAAAATTATAATTTATGATTTCTATTTTACGTATTTATTTATGAAAAACGTTAATAAAATACTTTTATATTCAAAAAATAAAAAAAATATAAATAAAATAATTGGTTTTAAAGATTTCGAAGGCTTCAATATGAAGATAGGAGAATTTGATAAACTCCCCTCTCGGCCTGATAAAATCTTTGTAGTCATTCTTGATATTACTCTTAAAGATAAAGATGATGATATCCCTATTAAAAATATCATTGAAATTGCCGATAAACATAACATTGTTAAATTTGTAATACTTAAGCCGGATCAAATAAGCTTTCTGTTAGAACACGAGACTAATTTCGACGATTTTATGTTTGATAACCGGCTCGAGGAAGAGCTTCTTCTAAGAATAAAGATTATTCTTCAAAAAAAGGATCTTTTACCTTCCAAAAATGCCATCGTAACAGGCGGACTGATATTAGATATAGATAAGTATGAAATAACAGTTGACCGGAAACCCGTAGAGGTCACTTTTAAAGAATTCGAACTTTTAAAAATCCTCATGCAGAACCAGAATAAAGTATTCACCCGAAATAAGCTCTTATCTGCAGTCTGGGAGTATGATTTCTATGGCGGCAGCAGAACCGTGGATGTGCATATGCGAAGGCTCCGCTCCAAAATCCCTCCACCATATAATCTCATGTTAAAAACTGTCAGAAATGTTGGCTATATGTTTTCTTCTCAAATTTAGTCCTTAGTGGCTCAAAACTAATAGTATCTGAGCTTTTAAGAATTAACATAGTTTTAACAGAAACGTAACCTTCCCGTAAAATCAATGTTGTAAAATGCTCTACATTATAAAAAATCAAAGGAGGTTAAAAATGGAAAACCTGGCAACTAATATGGATACTGTGTGGATCCTGGTAACTGCATTTCTGGTATTTTTTATGCAGGCCGGATTCGCCATGGTAGAGACCGGCTTTACAAGAGCCAAAAACTCTGTAAATATTCTTATGAAAAATCTGATCGATTTTTGTATAGGAAGTGTTCTATTTTTTCTTATTGGATTCGGATTAATGTTTGGTAAAGATGCAGGAGGTTTTATCGGAACCAATAACTTTATTGTTTCTATAATAGGACAGTCGGATACTTCGAATTTTGCCTTCTGGATATTCCAGACCGTATTTGCCGCTACTGCAGCTACTATCGTTTCCGGGGCTGTTGCCGAAAGGATCAAATTTAAAAACTATTTGATCTACTCAGTATTTATATCAGCTCTGATATATCCCGTAGTAGGTCACTGGATCTGGGGCGGCGGATGGCTGGCAAATATGGGAATGATTGACTTTGCCGGTTCTACTGTAGTTCACTCCGTGGGCGGATGGGCCGGACTCGCCGGGGCCATCATGCTTGGTCCAAGACTTGGTAAATATAACAGGGATGGATCTTCAAATGCTATAACCGGTCACAATATTCCACTTGCGGCACTTGGAGTATTTATTTTATGGTTCGGGTGGTACGGATTTAATCCGGGAAGCACTCTTTCTGCAAGCAGCCCCGCCATATCCACTGTAGCTGTTACAACCACACTCGCTGCTTCGACAGGAGCACTTGGCGCAATGTTCTTTACCTGGATACGATACAAGAAACCAGATGCCTCAATGACTCTTAACGGCGCACTGGCCGGGCTGGTTGGCATTACTGCAGGATGTGCAGTCGTATCGCCGTACAGCGCGATGATTATCGGTGTTTTGTGTGGAATAATTGTATGTATATCTGTAGAACTATTTGATAAGAAGTTTAAAATCGATGATCCCGTAGGAGCAGTATCCGTTCATGGTGTTTGCGGTCTCTTCGGTACTTTGTTTGTAGGTCTTTTCGCACAGTCAGAATACGCAAGTCTCGCAGGATTTGAAGGTGTAAATGGATTGTTTTTTGGCGGTGGATGGAAATTACTGCTTACCCAGTTTACAGGTTCAATCAGCGTATTTGTGTGGACTTTTGGAACAATGCTCCTGTTATTCTTTTTGATCAAGAAAATAATAGGGCTAAGGGTGTCCAGGGAAACAGAACTTAAAGGTCTTGACATTGATGAACACGGCATGGAAGCATACAGCGGGTTTCAGATATTCCAGAATGACTAAAATTATTATAAATTTTATATGAAGAGGTGATAAAAAATGAAACTAATTATTGCAATGATACAACCGCACAAACTACCTGATGTGAAAAAAGAATTATTTGACGCAGAAGTTTATAAAATGACCGTAACCAATGTTCTCGGTTGCGGTCAGCAAAAGGGGTATACGGAAACATACAGGGGAGTTATACATGAAGTCAATCTTATAAAAAAAATAAGATTGGAAATTGCGGTAAACGAAGATTTTGTAAAACCCACCATTGAAGCAATAAAAAAGGGTGCTTTTACCGGAAATATTGGTGATGGTAAAATATTTATTCTCGATCTGCCAGGGTGCATCAGAATTCGAACTGGAGAGGAGGGAGAAAAAGCGATAGGTTAATTATAAGTTATTAAATTAATAATGCAGTAATTATAAAATTAACATAGATTTAACATAAGCTGCATAAATTTTATAAAAATTAAGATATAATATTAAAAAAGTTCGATATTATTATGAACAATTAGATTTTCGGTCAAAGTAAAAGGAAGTGAAATATGAAAACCGACAGCAAGATGAAAGAATTTGTATTAAAAAAAGTTCATGACAATAATGTAAAATTCATAAGATTATGGTTTACAGATGTTCAGGGCATTCTAAAAAGCTTTTCCATAACCAAGGAGGAATTGGAAGGAGCTCTTGAGGAGGGAATGGGATTCGATGGTTCGTCTATCGAAGGATTTTCACGAATAGAAGAAAGTGATGTCATTGCTTTACCGGATCCGAATACTTTTCAGATGTTACCATGGAGCCCTGAAGAAAATGGGGTCGCAAGAATGTTTTGTGATGTTTTAAATCCCGATGGTTCCCATTTCGAAGGTGACCCGAGATGGATACTGAAAAAAGAACTTAAGAAAATAAGTGAATCCGGGTATACATATTATGTAGGACCGGAGCTCGAATATTTTTACCTCAAATCCGACAAAGGCAAGCCTGAAACATTGGACAGAGGCGGATATTTTGATTTAACTACTCTCGATGCAGCAAGCCCGCTCCGAAGAGATACGATTCTTTATCTTGAGTCTATGGGTATTGGTGTCGAATATTCACACCATGAGGTAGCCCCTTCGCAGCATGAGATAGACTTGAGATATACTGATGCCCTGACCATGGCAGATAATGCAATGACCTACAGATTGGTAGTCAAGGAAGTTGCAACAAGAAACGGAGTTTATGCAACATTTATGCCCAAACCTATATTTGGGGTCAACGGCAGTGGTATGCATACGCATCAGTCATTATTCAAAGGTGACAAAAATGCCTTTCATGATCCTAAAGATAAATACAACCTGTCAGCTACGGGTAAACAATTTATTGCAGGATTACTTCGCCACAGCAAGGAAATAGTCGCAATAACGAACCAGTGGGTGAATTCCTATAAGAGACTTGTACCCGGTTATGAAGCTCCCGTTTATATCTCATGGGCAAGAAGAAACAGATCCACTCTAGTGAGGGTTCCGATGTATAAGCCCGGAAAAGAAAAATCGACAAGGGTCGAATTTAGATGTCCCGACCCGGCATGCAATCCATATCTTTCGTTCAGCCTTATGCTCGCTGCCGGAATGCAGGGCATAAAAAATAAATATCCTTTACCTGATCCGATAGAAGAAAACATTTTTGAAATGGATATAGAAAGAAGAGAAAAAGCAGGAATCGAAACCCTTCCCGACAACCTCTTTGAAGCTTTAAGGTATTTTGAAAAAAGCAAGCTTGCAAGAGAAACTCTTGGGGATCATATCTTCTATAAATTTATTGAAAATAAAAAGATCGAGTGGGACAGGTACAGAATACAGGTAACTGATTACGAACTGGACAATTACCTGCCTATTTTATAAAACTTACAACCTGTTAAATAGGCAACAAAATATGGCGATAAAAATCCGGTCTTCTTCTATGTAAGGCCGGATTTAATTTTAACCGTTTGATTAAACGAAAAATTTATGGGATTATCCAAAACTACTCAATCAACGTTAACAGCAGGCTTAAAATAACACAAAATCCGCCGGCTACAAGCATTTTTATTCCACTTATAATAAGATTTGCCCGGGAAATTTTACCCAAAAATAGACCCATTCCAAATAATATTAAAAATGCCATTCCAAAACCACTATAATAACAAATATCTATTGGAATATATTTTCCAAAAAGAAACGGGGTCAAAGGAATAAACGCAGTTAACACCGGCGATAATCCATTTGTAAAAGCAAGGACAATAGCGGCAAACTTCTGTGCCCGCGATATTATGGTTTTATCCAGATTGTGAAGAGTCGATTCTTCCAGATCATCGATTTCTCTCTTTCTTTCAGCAGTTTCGCTATAATAGGCACTCCAGATTCCGGAAACACCGAGAGAAATTATTATTGCGACACCCGCTATGATAACATGTTTATATTCCTCGATTCCAATAATAAAATTTCCCACTAAAATACCGATACTGGTGATCACTCCGTCAAAACCATTAATTGCAAAATACCTCCTTACTATACTCGAGATATTTGCAATTCTATTATATGTCTTTATCAGCTCCATATAAGTCAAAAAACTATTTTTTATCTTCTTAATCCTTGATCTTTGTTCTTTTTCTACTGCCAAAACAATTCTTTCTTTTTGCTAATTAATATTAATATATCTATCACTTTTATGACAAATTTTATCAGATACATTTTAAGAAATCACTGGATTGATACTTTCTTTTAAAATTTTATTCAGTACGAAACCTGCTCCGTAGGAAGATCTTATAAATATTCCGCTCTCCACTGCTTTAAAACCAAAACTCATGGCTCGTTCTCTTATGCTTTCGAATTCTTCCGGCTTATAATATTTCTTTACTGGAATATTCAGTGGCGAGGGTCTGAGATATTGACCTATTGTAACTATATCACAGCCCGCTCCCTTCAGGTCTGTCAGTAATTCTTCCACTTCTTCCCTGCTTTCCCCGAGCCCAAGCATAAATCCGGACTTCGTGTAAATATCCGGTCTGAAAAGTTTAGAAAATTTTAATACCGCAAGAGAAGTTTTATAATTTGAATATTCCCTGGCTGCGGAGAAATTTCTTTTTATTGTCTCTATATTATGACTCAGTACATCGGGATTACTCATAAGAACAATCTTCAAGTCATCGGTATCGCCTTTAAAATCGGGAACCAGACACTCTATTTTTGAAAAAGGATTTAATTTCCTTATTTCACTTATAGTTTTCGCGAAATGGGAACTTCCACCGTCGGGCAAGTCATCTCTGGTCACAGAAGTAATTACGGTATATCTTAATCTCATTTTCTTTACCGCAGACGCTATCCTTGAGGGTTCACTTTCGTCAATGATTTGAGGTTTACCGGATTTTATTCCGCAGAAACCACAATTACGGGTACAGGTATCACCCATCAACATGAAAGTCGCGATTTTTTTCCCAAAACATTCAAAAATATTCGGGCAATCGGCACTCTGGCAGACAGTATTTAAATGTAAATCATAAAGGAGATTTTTAACCTGCTTGATTCTAAAATTATTCAGGTTGACTTTCTTCTTGAGCCAATCTGGCGCGCTACTGGACAATTCTACTCACAATTCTTTCAAGATCTCTAATGGAGCCAAACTCTATTACGATTTTTCCCTTTTTTTTACTCATCGATACTTTAACGGGAGCATTCAATTGCTCGGATAATTTCTGAGATATTTCGGGAAATTTACTTAACTGCAATACTTTTTTATCCTTTTTACCTTCGGCTGTTTCTTTTTTCTTAACTGCTATTTTTTCTACATCTCTTACACTGAGGTCGTTTTTTATTATGAGATTTGCGATTTTTAGCCTTTCCTCTTCCCCATCTATTGCCAGTATTGATCTCGCATGTCCCTCGCTTATCATTCCTTCGTTTATCAATTTTTGGATTTCAAGCGGAAGAGAGATCAATCTCAATAAGTTTGTTATTGTTACCCTGCTTTTTCCAACTCTTTTTGAAAGCTGGTCATGAGTCATCTTAAATTCATCTATTAGTTGTTTGAACGTATGAGCCTTCTCCATGGGGCTTAAGTTGTCCCTGTGTATGTTTTCAATAAGAGCCATTTCGAGGGAAGATATATCATCAATATCTTTAACTACTATAGAAGGAATTGTATTAACACCAATCTTTTTAGTGGCCCTGTATCTTCTCTCTCCGGTAACAATTTCATATTTTTCTTCTTCACCCAATCTTCTCACAACTATGGGCTGGATGACCCCAAATTCCTTTATTGATTCGGAAAGCTCAGCAAGTGATTCATCGTCAAACCTTCTCCTGGGCTGATTTTTGTTTGGGATAATCTTATCCAATGGCAGTTCAACTATTGTATTTGATTCACCTTCTAAAGATTTGTCTATGCTTGGAATTAAAGCACTAAGTCCCCTGCCTAAACCTCTTTTAGCCATTTTCAATCACTTCCTTTGTAAAATTGTTGTAAGCTTCTGCCCCTTTGCAATGAGGATCATAATCTATTATGGGTTTGCCGTAACTGGGGGCTTCACTCAACCTCACGTTTCTTGGGATCACTGTCTTATATACTTTTTCCGAGAAATAATTTTTAACTTCCTCTATGACCTGCTCTGCAAGTTTTATTCTTGGATCATACATGGTCATTATAGCTCCCTTTATTTTCAAGCCATCATTAAGATTTTTTTTAACCAGATTTATTGTATTCAAAAGTTGACCAAGCCCTTCAAGTGCATAATACTCGCATTGTATTGGTATAATAACCTCTCTGGCCGCTGTTAATGCATTAATAGTCAAAAGCCCCAGCGCCGGCGGACAATCGATAAGTATGAAATCGTAATCTTTTTCAATCTTAATTATGGCTTCTTTCAATCTAAACTCTCTTTTCAGACTTGAAACCAGCTCGACTTCTGCTCCTGCAAGCTGTATTGAAGATGGAAGAAGCCTTAGATTTTTATATGAGGTATCTATAATTATTTCATCCGGTTCGTTATCATGAATCAATATATCGTATATTGACTGTTTTACATTCGATGGATTTACGCCGAGACCGCTTGTTGAATTACTCTGCGGATCAAGATCTATAAGTAAAGTTTTGTAGCCGTAAGAGCTTAAATATGCAGATACGTTTACTGCTGTTGTGCTTTTACCCACACCACCTTTTTGATTTGTAAAAGCAATTATTCTGCTCAACCGTTTTTTATTTACCGTTTCGTCCTGTTTTTTATTTTTTATTATCATATCAAAAAATTTCAATTTGTAGATCACCTGTTTACTAATTTAATGTATATAATCATTTGCACAATTACATAATAAAACAAATGATATATTACTGCAACGGCTTCTTAATTATTTTATTGTAAGTTCGTGGATATATTACCGGAGATTTAAATACTTTCTTTATTACCAGAAAAGTCCTGTATTCATTTAAATAAGGGACCTCCACCTCTAACAAATTATCTACCTTCCCTCCTAATTTCGGGATAACTTCCCTGTTGCTTTCCAGTTCGGAGAATATTTTTTTACTCTTATAAAATATAATTTTACCATTTATTCTACAAAATGGAATTGTTAATTCGCTTAAAATATTTAAACTGGCAACCGCTCTCGCCAGAACTATATCAAAAGTTTCTCTATATTGGGCTTCGTTGCCCAGTTCTTCTGCTCTGCCTCTAATAACCCTGACATTTTTAAATCCTAATTTCTCTACCATCATATTTAAGAAGTTGATTTTTTTTAATGTTTTATCCAGAAGGTAAAATGTTTTATCCTTTAAAAAAATAGACAAAAGCGCCCCCGGTAGTCCTGCGCCCGTTCCTAAATCCAGTACTTTCCGCACTTGATCCCCATTATTGAAAATCATCTTTTCATATTTAAGTATTGATATAGAATCCAGGACATGTCTTATAAGTATCCCCTTTTTATCCTTTGTGCCAATAAGATTGAATTTCTGATTATATTCATAAACTAGATTCAAGTATTTTTCCAGTATCCCGACACGGTCCTGAGAAAAGCCGATGCCAAAATCTGCGAGTGATTCTCTTAAAATACAGGAAGCATTCAATTAAATACCTTCTTCGATCTACCTTTTAGATTTAACATTAGTATTGATATATCTGCTGGTGATACTCCTGCGATCCTTGAAGCCTGGCCAAGAGTATTTGGTTTAATTTTTGTTAGTTTCTCCTGCGCTTCGTAAGTCAAACCTATTATTTTAAAATAGTCCAGATTCGGTAAAAGATAATATCTTTCCAGATCCCCTAATTTTTTAATTTCTGCCAGCTGCCGGTTTATATAACCTTCGTATTTTATTCTGGTTTCTGCCTGCTCAAGCACCCCCTTATCGTAGCGGCTTCTTTTACCAATAAAATAATCCACCAAATCATAAATTCTGATTTCAGGTCTTTTTAAAAGTTTATAAATATTTAAAGGGGTGTCGATGGAGCTTGTTCCGATCTTTTTAAGTATTTCGTTATTCTTTTTATCCGGATTCAAAATAATATTCTGTAATTTTGATACCAATTTATTTGTTTTTTCTTCCTTCCTTCTTACTTTCTCATACTGACAATCTGTTATTAGCCCTATACTGTTACCCAATCCACACAACCGTATATCAGCATTATCGGATCGTAATATTAGCCTGTATTCCGCTCTGGAAGTATACATCCTGTAAGGTTCTATAAGATCTTTAGTAAGAAGATCGTCTATTAAAACTCCTATATAGCTGGTATCTCTGGTCAGTACCATATGTGATCTGCCCTGGACCTTGAGTGCCGCATTTATTCCGGCAATAAGACCCTGAGCCGCTGCCTCTTCATACCCTGAAGTGCCATTTATCTGCCCCGCAAAATATAAATTTTCTATATTTTTCGATTCCAGAGTAAAATTCAGTTGATTCGGAATCACATAATCATACTCTACTGCATAACCGGGCCTTATTATTCTGGCATTTTCCAATCCTTCAACACTATTTACTATTTTTTGCTGTATTTCTGCGGGCATACTTGTCGTAAGTCCCTGTAGATACATTTCACCGGTGTGCGCACCTTCCGGTTCAATAAAAACGGGGTGCCTTTTTTTCCCGGGAAAATTTATAACTTTTCTATCTATGGAAGGGCAGTGCCTTGGTCCGTGGGTATCAACCATGCCGGATCTTATAGGAGATTTCTCTATATTTTGTGCAATAATTTTATGGGTTTTCTTATTCGTATAGGTAAGATAGCAATCAATATTTTCGTATATCTTTTCTTCATCCCAGAATGAAAAGCTTAAAGGTTCTCTGTCTCCATATTGAACAATTGTTTTAGAGAAATCAATTGTTCTTTTATCGATCCTCGGAGGAGTAGCCGTCTGAAATCTGCCTATATTAAAATTAAGGTCAATTAAGTTCCTTGTTAAATTCATTGCGGGATATTCCCCCATCCGTCCGGCTTTATAATCTTTTTCTCCTATTATTATTCTTCCTCTTAAAAAAGTACCGGCGGTAATTACTACTGCTTCGCTCCTGAAAATTAAGCCGCTTTCTGTTTCAATCCCAAATACCTTGCTATTTTTAACAAGTATTTTATTTATTGTCCCCTGTCTCAGAGTTAAATTCTGAGTATTTTCAAGTATTCTCTTCATCTCGATTTCATATTCTTTTTTATCTATCTGGGCCCTCAGGGCCTGGACTGCCGGACCCTTGCTTCTGTTCAGCACCTTTATCTGAATTAAAGTATTATCAGCTGTCTTTGCCATCTGTCCACCAAGCGCATCCAGTTCCCTGACCAGCTGACTTTTTCCCAATCCTCCTATTGATGGATTACAGGGCATTAAAGCAATTTTATCAACATTAATTGTCAGCAGTATAGTTTTTAAACCCAATTTTGCAGATGCCAGTGCCGCTTCGCAACCCGCATGCCCGGCACCTGCGACTATTATGTCATATTTCATTTCTTCCACTTGATATATCCATAAAATAATAACGATGTTTCACGTGAAACATCGTTATTTATTAATTATATTTCGCATAATTTTTTCTGCTTTTTCATCAGAGCCCATATTTAATAAAATCTTTACCATTTTATTCATATCGTGGGAATCATCACTGTAAAAATCTTTATCATTTATCGTTAATCTTACGCTGTCCAGCTTTTTTGATTCCTTTTCTGTCAGGCTGTTTATCAACTTCCCAATATATCCATCTTCCCTATTTATAACAATACTGGCAAGGTTTTTAGCTTCTCTGGAAGCATTTATCCCTGCAATTAGTCCCTGCGCAGCAGACTCTTCGTAACCGGTAGTTCCGTTTACCTGGCCGGCGAAAAAAAATTTATTAAAGGTTTTACTTTCCAGATTGCTTTTTATTTGACAGGGGAGCAAATAATAATATTCTATTCCATAACCGGGTCTGGTTATTTCCACATCTTCAAAACTTTTTATTTTTCTTAACATTTCGACCTGTAACTCTTCCGATGCTGCAGTTTCAAAACCATTTAGATATGCCTCTTTTGTATCTCTCCCCAACGGTTTTATTGATATTTCTATGCCCTCGATATCTTCTTTTTTTAATAATCTATCTTTTAATGAAAGAGCATCTTCTGCTATATCCAAATAATTACTGATTCCATTATCTTTTACATTAACAGAATGACTCTTTAAAAATCTGGAAAAATCTTTATTGATATAAGTCGTATAATAATAAATTTGCTCTCTATTTTTAAAATTACATTCATATGAAAATGTCCATTTCTTCCTGCTATATTGCTGCTTTTTCAGATTATTCAAATCAATTGATTTTTTATCCACTATGGGGGCGGTATAATTTTTTAGCTTCCCGAACCTGAAACCAAGATTTTTTAAACCCTCTAACAGCTTTTTTGAACATATTTCGCCCTGCCTCCCCGCTTCTATCATATAATCGCCCCAGAAAATTCTGGCTTTGAGGAAAGTACCTGTGCATATGACGATCGATCTGCAGGAATACACAATCCCGTCACTTGTGTATAAGCAATATCCGCTTTTATCTTCTTTTATATTTGTCGCGAGCCCCTGCCTTAAATCCAAATTACTTTGTCTCTCCAATACTTCTTTCATTGAAAGAGAATACTCTCTGCGATCAACTACTGCCTGAAAGGCTGTACTTGCTCTGCTCTTCGTATTCTTTAGTTCTTTAAGATGGATAAAGGTTTTATCTATATTTTTTGATATTTCTCCGCCCAGTATATCTACTTCTCTTAGTAACTTGCTCTTTTCGGTACCTCCCACGGTGCTTCCATATGGCATTATAGCTATACTATCCATATTTATTGATACAAGTAGAGTTCTGGAACCATTTCTTGCAGAACTTAAAGCTGCCTCACAACCCGCATGTCCGGCTCCTATTACCACTGCATCATATATATTTTCTTCTTTTATTTTTACTCGCATATCTAAATATTATAAATGTTTCACGTGAAACATTTTCGCCAAATATCCTTATTTTATTGTTTTTTGACACTTTATTTCCCTATGCAGAATTGGCTGAATATTTTTTCCAGAATATCCTCTCTTGCGGTTTCGCCTATTATCTCTCCCAGCAGTTCAAATGCAGTCTTTAAATCATAGGAAGGAAATTCTTCGGACATTTTATTTTCTACTGCTTCCACTGCTCTATTCAAAGATTTTTTTACTTCTTCTAATTTCTCTTTATGCCTGCTGTTAATAATTATTTTTTCTTCCAGGTCAATATCCCCTTTACCCAATATCACATATTTTATTTTATTCTCTAACTTCTTAATTCCTTTTCCTTTTAATGCAGAAATTTTTATAATATATTTTTCACTAAAATAATTCCTGATTCTTTCTACTTCCAACTTTTGTTTTAAATCAATCTTATTTATACAACAAATAATGCTTTTCCCTTTTATTTTATTTATTATTTGCAAATCAATTTGTTCTAATTTCCTGTTTCCATCAAGTACCAGTAAAATCAATTCAGCTTCGTCGATATGTTTCAAACTCTTATCTACTCCTATCTTTTCTATCGTACTTCTTGTTTTTCTTATCCCTGCTGTATCAATAAGGATTAGCGGTATTCCCTCGACATACAATATTTCTTCTACTGCATCTCTCGTCGTTCCGGGAATTGGAGTCACTATTGCTTTTTCTTTCCTGGAGAGCAAATTCAGCAGACTTGATTTTCCTACATTCGGTTTCCCTATAATCGCGATTTTTACACCATTCTTTATAATCTCTCCTTTTTTTTCGTTCATTATCAATTCTTCAAGTTCTGCTCTTATTTTTATTATCTCTTTTGTTATTTCCTGATATGGCGTTACTTCCAGATCTTCTTCGATAAAGTCTACCCGGGCTTCCAGTTTTACGCGTATATCGAAAAGATTTTTTCTCAGTCTATTTATTTCTTCTTTTATATTGCCCCGTAAATTTTTCGCTGCGAGCCTCAGGCTCTGTTCCGTTCTGGATCTTACCAGATCAATAACTGCTTCTGCCTGTGATAAATCTATTCTTCCGTTTAAAAAAGCTCTTTTTGTAAATTCTCCCGGATCTGCTATTCTTGCACCGTTCTCAATACATAATTCCATTGTTTTAGTAGTGGCAATTATTCCCCCGTGACAGTTTATCTCTACAACATCTTCCCGGGTATATGAACCGGGGTTTTTCATTACCGTAACAATTACTTCATCAATTAAATGGCCTTCATTATCAACAATATGTCCGTAAATCATACTGTATGTATTAATATCTTTGATCTTCTTTTTATTTTTTGATTTAAATATCTTATCGGCAATAAAAATTGACCTGCTTCCGCTTAATTTGACTATGCCAATCGCTGCTTCACCTGCTCTTGTTCCTACGGCTACTATGGTATCGTTTATTTCGGCTTCCATCTTTGCACCTGTCTCTTATGGCACTTTTAAAATTTCTGATTCTTATTATATTTAATATTTATATTTATTCAAAAATAAAACCAATAAAAAAATGGCACACTCCGGTGCCATTTTCTATTTTTTATAATCGCTTTGCTTTCTATTTACTGCTTTTTATTGGATAAATTATTATTCTTCTGTTCGGTTCATCGTATCTGCTTCTTGTTGTCACATTGTTGAATTCCGCAAGCAGATTATGTATTATTTTCCTCTCGTAAGAATCCATCGGTTTTAATGCTATTTTTCTTCCTTCGTTAATTGCTTTTTTTGCCATAAATATAGCAGTTTTTTTTATCCCATTAATTCTTTTTTTTCTATAATCTTTTATATCTATTATTATATTTCTATCTACAAATTTTTTTCTCTTCCCAATCAAGTTTATTATATACTCAAGTGCCTGTATGTTCTTCCCGTCCCGGCCTATGGCGGCTCCCAGATCTTCTCCCTTTACCGATAACCTTAGTTCTGCCAAATCTGCTTCAATTTTTACCTCTTCGTCCGGACATATGAATTTTAATATTCTTTTTAAAACCCCTTTTATTTTTTCAAGTCCATCATTCTCTATGTCTTTATTTTTCACTATGCTTTTAGGAGTGTTTTCTATCAACCTGTTTCTTTTTTGTTCTTCCTCCAGTGATTCCACAAATGAATTTACAGCATCTTTTATACTTTTATCTTCGGTCATTTACAATACCTCCTGAGATATAAGTATTATCTTTTCTTTTTTCTTTTCTTTTTTAATTTTCTTCTTATTGATTTCTTTTCTTCTTCACTTATTTCGACGCTTCCCGCAAGACTCGCTTTTTCCTTTTTTAGTTCCTCTTTTACTTTTTCTTTTTTAACAAGTCTATTTACAAGCCACTGCTGGCCAATTGACCATGCGTTTGTTGTTACCCAGTATATCAATATACCCGATGGGAATTGCCAGGATATAAATCCAAATACTAAGGGCATTACAAACATAATCTTTGACTGATTGGCGTCCGTTGTCGTCATCTTCATTGACAGAAACATTGTAGCAACCATTAGAATTACCAGGATGAAATAAGGATCCATTTTATTTAAATTCATCCACAAGAAATTATAATTAGGATTCACGGCACCTGTCAGGCTAAATTCCGCAGCAGACCGAATTCCTGCCAATCCTATATTCATACTGTTGGCAACACCCTCCAGGTTGAAACTTCCCAGCACGTTTGTTACAATTCCGGAGGGGTTACGGAGTGCCTGGAACAACGCAAAAAATACAGGCATTTGAAAGAGTAGGGGCAAGCATCCTGCCAGCGGATTAACATTATTTTTCTTATAAAATTCCATTGTCTCCTGTTGCAGCTTTTGCTTGTCATCTTTATATTTTTTTTGTAGTTCTTTAATCTCCGGTTGTATTTTCTGCATTTTTGCCATCGACCTTGTCTGGCTTATGGTAAGGGGGACAAGGACTATTCTTACTATGATAGTCAGCAGTATTATTACTATTCCATAATTTGCAATTATGTGATTATATAAAAATATGATTATGTACTCTATTCCGCTCTGTATGGGCCGTAACAACTCTAATATTTGATTCAATTTAATCAACCTTTCTTTTACTTTACAGGATCATATCCGCCTTTATTGAAGGGGTTACATCTTAAAATTCTATACATTGATTTAATACTACCTTTAAATACACCATATTTACTAATGGCGCCGATTGCATATTCAGAACAGGTAGGGTAGAACCTGCAACTTTTTGGTAATACGGGTGAGATATATTTTTTATAAAACTTAATTAAAATAATCAGTATTTTTTTCACGATTAAACAATTGATAGATTATTATTTACGGTTGGCCGGTAAGAAACGACGTCAAAGTCTTTTCCAGTATCTTCTTTATTTCCATTAAGCTTGCGGTGGTGATGGCCGGTTTAGCCACAATTAAAACATCTAAATTATTGCAACTTTCTATTTCAACTTTTCTTAAAGCTTCTCTTAACACTCTTTTAATTCTATTTCTTAGAACGGCTCCGCCTATTTTTTTACTTACTCCTAATCCGATTCTTACGGGTCCACGAACTTCTGCTTTTTTGAATATATATAAAGTTAAATATTTATCTCTTTTACATGAACCTTTTTTTACTACTCTTGAAAAATCACTTTTTCTTTTAAGTGTTTCAAACTTGATATCAGTCTTCCTTTTTCATCTTTAAGCAGAAAGCTTTTTTCTTCCTTTTTTTCTTCTGCACGAAATTATGGCCCTGCCGGCTTTGGTTTCCATTCTTACTCTGAAACCGTGAACCTTTTTTCTTTTCCTTGCGTTAGGCTGAAATGTCCTTTTCATTTTTACCCAATCTATATATTATTGTTTTCAGTCAAGTAGTAGATTATACATTTTAATCTTTCTAATATCAAGATTCCCACATTTAAATAAGTGTTCCTTTAAGCATTTTTATTTTTATCTTTTTTTTGAAGCATGTTATTTACTCAAACATCTGTTCTGGTGAAAGACCTCTTTTGAAAATGATATTTATTTTATATATATTATGGTGTAATTTCTCATAGCATTTCAAAAATTTAAATAACTTTTCAACACCTGTTGAAAAAATTGTTGAAAACTTAAAAAACTTCACTAAATCATATGTCATATGATTTTAATCCGAAGGACTTATCGTACAATCTAGTAGCTTTTTCCTTGTTAAAATATTATTATTAATCTGTTGAAAACCTTAAGCTTCTGAAAAGAAAATGAAAAGTAATATCGCTTATTGATATGTTTTCTGTTAAATAGGACAATTCACGTTAAAGTTGAAATTAATAATGCCTGACGAAAATACTAAACCAAATATTGCTGCCGATTCCGAAAAAATCTATGGAAACATTGAAAAAATACCAGTCAGGATCGCAGTCTATGACAACATGCGCAGTATTCCAAGGATAGTGAATCTCAGCTATGATAATATTGCCGACTTCATTAATGAAACCACACAAAAAACTTACAGTCTGTCCCATGAGATAGGAGGAAGGATTCCCTACACAATAATAAAAGAGATAATAGAGAATCTTATACACGCAGATTTCAAAGAAGTTGTTATTACCGTACTGGGAAGGGGAGACCATATCATCATAACGGACCAGGGGCCGGGAATCGAAGACAAAGAAAAAGCTTTTCTACCGGGATATACTTCTGCTACGAGTAAAATGAAAGAATATATCAGGGGGGTAGGTTCAGGTTTTCCCATAGTAAAGGAAACAATAACTTTTTCGGGGGGGTCTATCGATGTAAAGGATAATATAAGAAAAGGGACAGTAATATCTTTAAAACTTGGGCAGCCGGAAAAGAGTGATGGTGTAAAAGATACGGAAATCAAGACAACCGGTGAATCGATACCTGTTGTCCTCGATGAGGATAAAAAAAACCCGGCGGATGGCATTGATAAATTTGACCGTAAATTATTATCTGACAGACAAAAGAAAATCCTTTTTGTGATCCTTGAGCTTGAGGAAGCCGGGCCTTCTACGATAGCCAGCGAACTGGGCTTCAGTCTTTCTACTTCATACCGGGAATTAATCTACCTGGAAAAGAACAAACTGCTTGCCTCAAGCAGTAACGGTAAGAGAAAATTATCTAAAAAAGGATTAAAATACCTTGAATATTATTCAAATAATATTTAATATTAGAGTATTATGTCGGACCTACAAAACATCTGGAAAAATACTCTCGAAGATATTAAAAACAATATCAATCTCCCTACATATAAAGCCTGGTTCGAACACATAACCCCACTTTCGTTAAAAAAAAACTGTTTAACTATTTCAGTCGGCAGTAATTTCGCTAAAGAGTGGCTTGAGTCCAGATACTCAAATCTTCTATCGGAATCAATTAAAAAAGCGACAAACAATTCATGTAAAATAAAAATCGTTACTGTTCCCGGAAGTTCCAAAAATACTAACGGTAAATATGACAAATACATTGACGAAACTTTAAAAGAGGAAAAGTATCCCTTTAAACAAAACAAAAATTCTCTTTTTAATTCAAAGTACACTTTTGATACATTTATCGTTGGGAGCAGCAACAGGTTTGCCTGTACTGCCTCTCTTGCGGTCAGCGAGAATCCGGGCAAAGCCTATAATCCATTGTTTATTTATGGGGGAGTGGGATTGGGAAAGACGCACCTTCTGCATGCAATAGCTCAATACACAATGCAGCTGCATCCCAATAAAACCATAAAATATGTTTCGGCTGAAAGATTTCTTAATGATTTTATAAATGCTCTCCGTTATAAAAATATATTTTCGTTTAAAGAAAACTATAGAAACAATGATGTTTTGCTCGTCGATGATATACATTTTCTCGAGGATAAGGAAGCCAGCCAGGAAGAATTTTTTCATACATTTAACGCCCTTCATGATACCAACCGGCAGATAGTCCTCTCAAGCGACAGGGCACCAAAAAACATTTCCACTCTTGAAGAAAGACTCCGGTCAAGGTTTGAGTGGGGTCTGGTGACTGATATCAAGCCGCCGGATCTGGAAACAAGACTGGCAATTTTAAAAAAATATTCCGAAAGAGAAAAAATCTCTACCTCTGATGACATACTAAATTTAATTGCCGAAAAAATTACTTCTAACATCAGGGAGCTGGAGGGTTCTCTTACAAGAATAGTCGCATTTGCTTCCCTTACTAACTCCAAACCGGATTTAAACATGGCTAAAAACATATTAAAAGATATTTTGCCCGATGATACGGATCACAAGATAAGTATTCAAACAATAATTAAAGAAGTATCAAGATATTTCTCAATACCCATCAATGATATTATAAGTGCCAAGAGAAATAAATTCATATCACATGCACGTCAGCTCGCAATGTATTTATCCAGAGAGCTTACAAGCAGTTCTTTGCCCAGAATCGGAAAATCTTTCGGGAACCGCGATCATTCAACTGTAATATACGCCGTTTCAAGAATCTCAAATCTTATAAATACCGATAAAACTGTCTATGTACAGATTCAGGAAATTACCAACAGGATAAAGACGTCTGCGTAAAATCTGAATGCCTGTGTTTAGAACCTGTTGAATAATAGATAAAGTTTTTAACAATTAACTGTTTCCCTTGTTTAAAACTAAACGTTTTAATTTTCTTATATATTTTTTTTATTACTTTAAACAGCTTTAAGCTGTATTGTTAACAGGTGTCTTTATGGAACCGGCTGTAATTCACTGTCTTTTTTTACCATCTTAACATTCTCAACATATATTATAACTATTACTGACTATTTAAATTAAACACTATATATAATAAAATATGTTTATATTTCAAATATTTAAAGAAATTAGAGGGCTATAATGAAATTTCAAACTACAAAGACCGACCTTCTGGAAACTATTTTATTTGCCAGCAGAGCAATAAGTCCAAAAGCCTCATCGTTCATACTGAACGGGATCATGCTTGATGCCGGAGAGGGCCTGACTGTATACAGTACCGATCTTGAGACAAGCATAAAATGCACAATGGAAGTAAAGGTTCTTGAAAGAGGGAAAGCGGTGGTGCCCGCAAGGATTCTGGCAAATATATTAAAAAGCCTGAAAGAATCAAAAATAGAGCTGGAACTGGACAAGACAAAGAACCAGGTAAAAATTAGTTGCGAAAACGCATTTTTTACATTAAATACATTATCTCTGGAAGAATACCCGGTTTTCCCAGAAACAAAGAAAGAAAATTATTTGAAAATAAACCTGAATAAATTTAAGGATATTGTGTCAAAAGCAGAAAAAGCAGCATCCCTGGACGAAGGAAGGGCAATCCTGACCGGAGTGCTTCTGGAGATAGGGGATGACGTGTTGAGCATGGTAGCAACTGATAGCTACAGGCTGGCTCTGGTTAAAGAAAAAATAGGCGGCGGGAAACAACCGATAAAAGTTGTCGTTCCCTCAAAAGTTCTCGACAATATTGTTAAAAGTGAATTTAGGGACGGAGATATAGAGATAAGCATCGAAGAAAACCAGGCAAGTTTTTACATGGAAAGCGCCAGTAAAAAAAAGATCATTATGGTGTCAAGATTACTTTCCGGAAAATTCCCGGAATACAAACAGCTTATTCCTCAGAAAATGAAGCACGACATAATAATAGATAAAGACAAAATGCTTGAGGTGGTAAAGAGAATTTCATCAATCTCGCAGGACAACATACCCGTAAAGATCACTATTGATAAAGGTAAAATAACGGTATTTATGAATATAAGAGAAATTGGAAGCTCCAGCGAGGATTTTGATGTTTCATATGGAGAAGAAAGAATGGAGATAGCCTTTAATCCCGAGTTTTTAATCGACGGTTTAAATATTATGGACGAGAAGAATATAATATTATCGATAGAGGAACCCCTTAAACCTATTTTGATAAAATCTGAAAAAAACAAAGACTTGATTTATTTACTTATGCCCATCAGAGTCTCCTAGAATATAAACAGCCGGGAAATAAAGCGAAAATAAAAACCATGGAAAAAATAAAAAAAATAGACCTGTGCGTCATTGGCGCAGGAAGGGTTGGCATAACTATATGTTATGCGCTTTCCTTAAGAAAATCATCGGGTATAAAGATAAGGGCCATTTCTTCGAGATCAGCGGAAACTTTAAAGAGGGCAAGGAAATTTTTGGGAGCCGGAGCGGCTGATATAATTTTTACCAGGGACAATGCCAAAGCAGCGTCACTTGCGAATTGCGTTTTAATATGCATCCCGGATGATTCTATAAGGACAGTCAGCGATAATATTTTTAAAAACAAGAGAAATAGTTATTTGAAAGATTATTATGTGTTTCATTTCAGCGGATCGAAGCCGCTTGCGGTCCTGGATTCCGCCAGAGACGCAGGAGCTGAAACTGCATCCATACACCCGTTAAAATCTTTTGCTTCTGCGGAAGAAGCCGTAAAATCCCTGCCGGGAACCGTATTCGGAGTAACCTTTTCAAGCATAAAATCAAAAAAAATGGCAGAATTTCTGGTGAGAAATCTCGGAGGGGAAACCATTGAGGTAGAAGACGGAAAAAAACCACTTTACCATGCAGCTGCATGTGCCGCTTCAAACTATCTTGTAACTCTTATGGATTATGCCGTATCAATACACAAAAAGATAGGGATAAAGCCAGAGGATTCATTAAAGGGTTTAATAAGTCTGGCGGAGGGAACAGTGGGTAATATAAAGAAAATGGGAACAAAGAAATCCCTGACCGGACCGATAGCAAGAGGAGATACGGGAACCATAAAGGAACATATGGCAGGTTTCAATAAATTTTTTCCGAAAGAGTACGCTGATCTGTATAAAATCATGGGGATAGAAACAAGTAAAATTGCGCATCAAAATAAATGGATAGATAAAAACACAACAGAGGAGTTAAGGAAAATACTCGGGAAATAGAAAGGGGATATTGCCATGTCGAAAAAGATAACGACAAAAGATCTTATTGAGATGAAAAAGAAGGGCGAAAAAATAACAATGCTTACCGCGTATGATTGCCTGATGGCATCTCAGCTGGACGAGTGCGGCATAGACTTGATACTGGTGGGAGATTCTGTGGCAAATGTGCTGCTGGGATATAAAAATACCATACCGGTATCGATGGACGAAATGATCCATCACTGCAAAGCGGTCTGCCGCGGTGTGGAAAGGGCAATGGTGATAGGAGATATGCCATTCATGTCTTATCAGGCAAGCATTACCGGGGCGGTAAGGAATGCCGGAAGATTTTTAAAAGAAGCCGGAGTCGAAGCGGTAAAACTTGAAGGTGGGAAAGAAATCATTTTGACCATAAAGAAAATAGTTGATTCAGGAATTCCAGTAATGGGACATCTGGGATTTACTCCACAATCTGTTTATAAATTCGGTGGTTATGGCGTCAGAGGGAAAGACGAAAATCAGGCTTTGAAGATGATTGAAGATGCAGGCATGCTTGAGGAAGCCGGAGTATTTTCGATAGTATTGGAGAAGATCCCGGCAGAGCTTGCAAAGAAGATAACACGAAAAATCAGCGTTCCAACGATAGGAATAGGAGCAGGAATAAATTGCGACGGCCAGGTGCTCGTGACACACGATATGCTTGGATGTTTTGAAGAATTTAAACCGAAATTTTCAAAGAGGTATGCTGAACTGGGAACAGAAATGAAGAAATGCTACACGAAATATATAGAAGAAGTTAAAAATAAGAAATTTCCCTCAGAGGAGCATTCTTATTAAAAAATAAATCCCTGTTCGGCCATAAAGGATTTTTGATATTCAAAAATGGAAATATTGAAAAAAATAACCGAATGCAAATCAATAGTAGACGATATCAAGAAGAGAGGCCTTACAATAGGCTTTGTTCCCACGATGGGTTTTCTGCACGAAGGACATCTGAGCCTTATTAGAAAGGCAAAGAAAGAATGTGACAGGATATTTATAAGTATTTTCGTTAATCCTCTACAATTCGGTCCCGGAGAGGACTTTAAAAACTATCCGAGGGATATGAAAAGGGACATCTCCATGGCAGGAAACGCAGGAGCGGATTATATATTCTACCCAGCAGCAAAGGAAATGTATGGTCAGGATTTTAAGACTGCAGTAGAGGTGAAGGAACTCGGAGACATTATGTGCGGGGAATACAGGCCCGGTCATTTTTCGGGGGTGGCTACGGTGGTTCTGAAGTTTTTTAATATTGTGAAGCCCGACAGGGCATACTTCGGGCAAAAAGATTATCAGCAACTGGTAATAATAAAAAGAATGGTCTGCGACATGAATCTGGATGTCAAAATCACAGGCTGTCCCACTGTAAGAGAAAAAGACGGGCTTGCTTTAAGTTCCAGAAATAAGTATCTTTCTGCCGGAGAGAGAAAAAGTGCCGCTGTCTTATTCGGGTGCCTGACTGAAGCGAAGGATATGATTAAAAAAGGGGAGAAAGACCTCGAGAAAATAAGAAAAACAATTATGACCAAATTGAAAAAAAACAGATCTGTCAGAAAAGTAGATTATTTTGATTTTAGAGATCCGGGGACACTCGAGCATATAAAAAGAGTGAATAAGGAGAATAGAAATATACTGGCTGCGATTGCGGTCAGGATTGGAAAGACCAGACTGATTGACAATATGATAATAAAAGTATAAAAGTGATATTGATTTAAAATAAACACGGATTGCAGAGGAGAAAAAATTGATAGTCTGTATTTTAAAAAGTAAGATCCACAGGGCGACGGTGACCGATGCGGAAATCGAGTATATGGGGAGCATAAGCATAGATAAAAAATTGATGGAACATGCAAAGATATATCCTTACGAAAAAGTCCTTGTAGTAAGCCTTGACAGCGGTGAGAGGCTGGAAACATATGTTATAGAGGGAAAGGAGAATAGCGGAGAAATTTGTATAAACGGAGCAGCTGCGAGGAAGATACTCAGAGGAGAAAAGATCATTATCTTATCTTTTGCTTATATGGAGAATGAGAAAGCCGCCGGGCACCTGCCAAAAATAGTATATGTAAACGATAAAAACGAAATTACTAATGAAGAAAGTCATGTGAAGAAAGACGACCAATGCTAACCCGCAAAGGACCAAAAAGACTCCCCCCCAATATTTTTTTAATTCTTCTGCTAATGTCTATTTTTTTATTTCAGGTTTTTCCCATATCCTGTAAGTTTGGAAATGATACAGACGAGCAATCGATAGATTCCGCAGATCCGGATAGTGAGGATAATCTGTATTTATTCGAATATGAAAAGATCAGGATTGAGGATACAAGCTCTATTGATGTAAAAATAAAAAATTGCAATCTATATCTGGACATTTATAAAGATATGATAATAATGGGAGAGATTGAAAATATTTCCGGTACAAACAAAACAAATATAGAAATCACCCTGGACTTCCTTGATAAACATGGAAACGAAATAATATCAGCAAAAGTCCCCGCGCCGGTTAATTATCTCAGAAGCGGAAGCAGATTACCATTTTATTATTATCTTACAGATAAGCAGAAATATATAGAAATATATACGGTAAAAATAGGAGTCAACTATAAAGATTATTATGAAAGATTTGAAGGTAATCCCATAGTGGAGATCGAAGGGTATAAATATGAGGAAGATTACCTGATTATAGAAGGCAGAGTGATCAATATCGGCGAAGAGAAGATTAGGAATATAAAACTTTTTTGTACATTTTATAATGATAAAGACCGGGTCGTTTTTATTAAACAATGTTATTTGCCCCGCGAAGAAATGAATCCCGGAGGAGAACAACGGTTTACATTAAAATTGTTGTTTGATGAGTATTTACCTGATTTTACTCATTACGGCTTTGAAGTATTTTTTGAAGACGAGATAAGGGAACCGGTTTGATTCATATCCAGTCCTTATATTTAAAATAAACCAGCATGCCTATTGATATCAGGAACATCATAGCCACAATAATAACAAAAGCAAAAGCATGACTTCCCAGAGGAAGCGAGACGTTCATTCCATAGATTCCGGATATAAGAGTAAGAGGCAGGATTACTACGGAAAAGATTGTGAGTACGCGCATGATATCATTGATTTTATTAGATAATAATGATTGATGGGCATCATGAACGCCTTCCACAAGTTCCTTGTAATTTTCAAGAGTATCCCAGATCTTTTCCACATGGTCGACAAGATCGCTAAAATAAACCTCCAGAGCTTCTATTAAAAAATCCATATCTTTGATTTCAAGGGTTTTAAGCAGTTTTCTCTGGGGATAGATTATATTTCTGAATGTCAGGATATTGGTTCTTATAAGCAGTATCTCTTTGACATTTTTACTGCTGGCTTTTTTGAAGATGGCATCCTCAATATCCTGTATATTTCTGTAAATTTTATTGAGTATGGGAAAATTATAGTCAATAAGTGAATCGACGACTCTATGAAGAAGATAACCGGATCCTTTATCCAGGATTTGATTGTTTTTCGATAAATATTCAAAAATGTCCTGTATGGGCTTGCACAAACCGCGGTGAACGGTTACAAGAAAGTTATTTCCAATAAAAATATTGACAGTAAAGGGCACCAATCTTCTGGTTTGTTTAATGAAAAAAGGTATATGCATTACCAGAAAGAAGTAGTCATCATACTCATCCAATTTAGGTCTTTCTATAATGCTGAGGCAGTCTTCTATATCAAGAGGATGAAAATGAAAGTGCTCTATGAGAAATTGCATGTTTTCTTTGCTTGGATTCTCTATGTCGGTCCAGAGAAGATATTCAGGATTATTAATGTAAGAGGGAATTTTTTTTAAAGTGACTCTTTCCATTAATTTTTTTTCAGTTTTATTATACACAAGAGTCTCCATCTGCAGCTACCTCCACATCGATCTGCTTATTTAATCCTTTATAAAATTTTATAATTTTTTATAAAAAAAATAAATATATATTTATTAATAAATTATTGAAGTCTGTGTGAATTACGGGTAAAAATAAACCTCAAACGAGTAAATAAAAGCTGTTTTGATTTGACAGTAATTTTTTATGCTTTTATGATATAGAATGAATGAATTATTTATAATATAATTGATAAAAATGTACATGCCAGGGGAAATCAGGGATATAGATGAGCGGGAATATAATTAGTTCAAAAGACAGAAGATCATTATTATTATCGATAATTTCTATAATATTTGCTCTTCTTTTATTATTAAGTACTGTGTCCTGCGATTTATTCAATCCTGTAGCAGAAACAGAAACGGGAACAGAAGAAGAGGAGACGGGCGCAAATGGAGAAGGCGATCAGGCAGGCGGAGAGGGACTTGAAGCACATATAACTCTATGGGACTGTCTTGGGCCCAAAGAGAGGCTGACCCTCACGGAGAATGTGAATAGTTTTATAGCTGAAAGCGGCAATATCGAGATAGAGACAAGGCATTTCAGAAGCCAGGAGGAGCTGGAAGATCAATTCGAAGCCGCAAGTCTTGCCGGTGCAGGACCCGAATTGCTGCTGCTGGATTTTGATGGCATACAAAGACTTGTTCCCGGAAGCGTGGTAAAAGAAATAATAGATGAAGCGGATTATTCTTTATTCTTAGATGGTCTTGTCGAGATTTCAATGTATAACTCCAGAAATTATATGATTCCTTTTAGAAGTTTTGATTTCTTGACGCTTTTTTATAATAAGGACCTGATAGATGAACCCCCGGCGAGCTTCGAAGAAGTTATAGAATATTGCAAAGAGGTAAATGATCCTGCGTCTGATACTTACGGGCTGCTGCTAAATACGGGCGCAGCCGACTGGATAATACCTTTCATAGGAGGATATGGGGACTGGATTGTTGATTACGGCACCAATTCGCTGACGCTGGATAATCAGGCAACTGTAAAAACACTTGAATTTTTATCTTATATATACAATGAAGAAAAAATTTTACCTTTTAATATAGAGTATGGAGAGATAAATGAATTATTTAAGAATGGAAATGTCCACATGATAATCGATAATATCCAGCTGGTGGATGAATATAGCGAAGCGGGAATAAACACGGGTATAACAAGAATTCCCCGGGTCTGGCAGGGCGACAGGTATCCTACCCCCATAATTTCAGGTCTCGGTTTTATGATAAATGTTAATTGTTACGGCAATGAGCTTGCAGCAGTAAATGATTTTATACAGTATATGATATCAGAAGAGGTTCAGATAAACTGGACTTCAGCAACAGACACTTTCCCGGTTTTAAAGAATATCGATAGAAACGGAATAATTATAAATAATGAAATTGTCTATAATGCTTTTCAGCAGGCAAAAATATGCAGGGGGAAACCTGATAAAGAGCTCATAATGGTAATACGAGACGCAATAAGGAATAATATCGAAAGCGTCCTATCCGGAGGTGTACTTCCTGAAGATGCAGCATTAAAAATCCAGGAAGACGCGCTGAGATTAAGATCCGGTGATATTTCCATTGAAGAGACCGTAGAAGAATAAATATTTGATGTTCTGAAACAGCAGGGAGAAATTAAAATGGATGAAGGAAGCGAGTTCAGGTCTTTCTTTGTGAAGGGTCTAATAATAATGCTCGCGGCATTATTATTTTTGGTTGCAGGTGGCGCAAGCATGCTTGGTATCATTGCTGTAATTAATAAAGTATCCATTACGGATTTATTAAAAGGAGAAAGCATCGAAAGCGGGCAGCAGTCCGGGCACAATAGAGAAACTTTACTTAACGAATTAGATGACGCAATAAGCGGGATTGTAGAAGAAATAACACCTTCCGTAGTACACATAGACGTGACCGTGACCAATCAGGATATATTCGGGCAAACACAGGAACAGGAGGGGATAGGTTCCGGAGTGATTTATACCGAAGATGGTTATATTATAACCAATAATCATGTTGCCGGAGACGCAGAAAATCTGGTAGTGATCTTATATGACGGCAGTGAATATCCGGCTGTATTGATAGGAGCAGATGAAAGAAACGATGTCGCGGTCATAAAGATAGAGGTAAATGGGCTTAAAGCGGCCAGTTTTAATTCCATAGATGATGTAAAAGTGGGCGATATAGTTATTGCAATTGGAAGTCCTTACGGGCTTGATCAGACAATAACGCTTGGGGTAATAAGCGCAAAAGGAAGAGACATTACGATTCCCGTTAATCTGATTCAGACCGATGCAGCAATAAATCCGGGCAACAGTGGGGGGCCGCTGGTAAACTCAGACGGGGAAGTAATAGGAATCAATACTCTGGCAACAACAGGAACGAGCATAGGATTTGCTGTTCCCGGCAATACAGTGGTCGGCATTGCCGAACAGATTATTGAATTCGGCAAAGCGAGAATTCCTTATATGGGTATCGAAATGTCTGAAAGCACGGGCAGTGTAAGCGGAGTATATATCAGCAATGTTCCGGAAGGATATCCGGCGGAAGAGTCCGGAATAAAAGCCGGTGATATAATTGTTGAGATAGATAACATAAAGGTAAGTAATCCATATGAGTTGTTTGCTCAGATTATAAGACACGACATAGGGGATGAAGTGACAGTCGAGATATATAGAGATGGATATTATTTAACTATTACACTCGAGTTGACTGAAGCGCCAGAGGATTAAAACGAAGACAGCGGAGTCAAACTAAAAAACGAATAATGTTAGATAAAAGTAATCAAAGGACCAAATATCGCAAAGTGGATGAAAGAATATTAATCGCAAAATCAAAAAAGGGAGACAAAGCTGCTTTCGAAGAGCTGGTCAGGCAATTCTCTAAATATGTCTACACTACCGCATTTTTTATATTGAGGGATACACATGAAGCGGAAGACGTAAGCCAGGAAGTCTTTGTTAAAGTATATCTGTCCATAAAAGGCTTCAGGGGACTATCCAGTTTCAAGACCTGGATAAGAAAGCTTACAGTAAATACATGTATTGATAAATTAAGACTGCGTTCGAAAACAAAAGATAAAAAAGTAAGCCTCGAAAAGATCACGGAGGAATATGAAGTAGTTTTTACAAGATTTGACCAGAGTCTTGAAAAGAGTTTTTTTAACAAGGAAACAGTAAAAGAAGTATTAAAAATCGTAGTAAGTCTTGACGAGAGTTATAGAATCCCGCTGATTTTAAGGGATCTGCAGGATTATAGCTACAGGGAAATATCGGAACTCATCGGTAAACCCATAGGAACGGTAAAGACTAATATACACAGAGCCAGGAAGATAATCAAAGATAAGTTAAAGACTTATAGATGACCGGATCATTAATTGAAACAAAATAATTTAATTTTAATCTATTATATTGTGCTTAAAAACCTTTAAGTTTTTTTAAAATGAATAATATAAACAGATATTTGAAAATTGTAAAAAATGCTGTCATCCAGCCATACGACGATATAGACAAAAAAATAATAAATAGAATATCTAATATAAGCAAGCTGGATGAAAAGCTGCTGGATAATAAGTTTTTGGATTATTTAAAGAAGAATAACTCCAGGGTTTATCTGGTCATTCAAAAAATCAAAAACAATCCCGGAGCTTTTGCGGTTCTGGCAATGGCAGGGATATTTATTGTTGTTTTTATAGCTTTTATTTTTAAAATATTTTTAGATGAGGAAAAGATTGGTGGAAACAACCATCAATTATCGTCTTCTAAAGATGATACACAATAGGAAAAATACCAGTATGATTATCCAGAACCAGGGATTGGTGAGCAGATTCCTTATTGGTTCATATCCTATTTTGCTAAAAGCCTTTGTAAGCACATTCTCCAGCCAGGAATATATGCTTACAAAAAAAGATTTTATGTTTTCGGCTGTAAAAAAACTCTTTATTGCTTCCATATTTTATAGATTCTACCGTTTATTTGATATTTTGTAAAATTATAATCATGGCGGAGATAAAGTAAAATTGTTTGTAAAATATAATAATTTTTTGTAAATAAGCAAGGAGGTGTATTTTGCGCTATTTCAAACTCAAGGAAAGAAATACCAGCATCAGGACAGAAATTATCGCCGGGATCACTACTTTTATGACCATGGCTTATATAATTTTTGTCAATCCGGCGATTCTATCTCAGGGTGGTGCGACAGGAATTCCTTTTGAAGCAGCTGTTATTGCTACATGTATGGGTGCAGGTTTAATGAGCATATTAATGGGGCTGCTTACCAATACTCCTTTTGCACTTGCCTCGGGAATGGGGATCAATGCAATAGTTGTTTTCACCATTATCTTTGGTCTGGGTATGAGCTGGCAGCAGGCAATGGGGATTATCGTCATCGAGGGAATAATCGTGACCATATTTGTGTTAACGGGTCTTCGCAGTATGATAATGAGAGCAATACCAATGGGTTTAAAATATGCCATTGGGGTTGGAATCGGTCTTTTTATTGCGTTTATTGGTGCGCAGGAAGCGGGTTTCGTGGGTTTAAGTTCTGCTACTGCAGTGACACTTGGAGATTTTACCGCTAATTATACCCAGCTGGCAGCTTTTGGTCTGATACTTACAGTTATCCTGGTAGCGTTCAGGATAAAAGGGGGAATATTACTGGGTATCGTCGGCACAGCAATTGCAGGAATGGCGTTTAAAATAATTCCTTTTCCAACACAGTTTATAAGCGTCCCCACAAAAGAGAGTTTTGCAACCTTTTTCCGGGCAGATATCGTCGGAGCAGTATGGAGCAAGGGGATGTTGAACGTAGCGGCTCTTGTTATGATTTTTGCCCTGTTTATGACGGATTTTTTTGATACCATGGGTACGGTAATTGGCGTAGGCGGTGAAGCGGGCCTGCTGGATAAAAATGGAAGTCTTCCTAATTTAAAAAGAGTTCTTCTGGTCGATTCTCTGGCAGCAGTAACGGGAGGTTTATTTGGCGCCAGCTCGATTACAACCTATATTGAAAGTGCTTCCGGCGTATCCGACGGCGGAAGAACCGGTATCATGCCTACCATGACCGGATTTTTATTCCTGATCTCTATATTTTTTGCTCCGTTGATTGCAGTGGTTGGAGGCGGCGTGGAAATAGCGGAAGGTGTCACCAAATACCCTGTCACAGCTCCGGCTCTGATTGTAGTCGGATTCTTGATGATGTCCGTTATGAGTAAAATCGATTTTAAGGATTATGAGATCGCGATACCTGCATTTTTGACCATAATAATCATGCCCTTCACTTACAGTATTTCATACGGGATAGGATTCGGTTTCATAAGTTATACTTTGATAAAATTGTTTAGAGGAAAATTTAGAGATCTGCATCCGCTTATGATCATAGTAAGTGCATTGTTTGTAATCGCTTTTGTTGCTGAAGCGCTGGCCAGGAAGTTTGCAGGAAGTTAAGATATAATATATAAGAATCAGATACAGGAAGTCAGAGAAAAAACTGGCTGGTATTTGAGACCAGCCAGTTTTTTATTAATTTGACAGGAAGTAGAATTTTTCTTAATGTTCTTTATGAAATCAGATGAAAAGAATAATTTGCTACTTAATATTAGTTATTTCGATCATATCTGTTTCCGCTCTTAATGCCGGTTGCTGTTCTGTTTTCGAAGGTATCTCCAATGATAATAATACCGGGGCGGGCGGGGCCGCAAACTCCGGTGGCACAGAAGAAGCAACGCAAGAGAGAATGGAAAATATCCCGCCCATGGCTATATTGGATGTATATCAGCAGAATTCCGGCAGTGATTATTTTGCAGTGGGCAATCCGGTATATTTATCTGCTGCGAATTCATCTGATGCCAATGGCGATATTTTGAATTTTCAGTGGCAGATAGGGGATACGATTATATCGAATAGTGAAAGAACCTCGTATATTTTTGGTAGCATCGGAGAGTATGAAATAATCCTTACGGTTGACGATGGAATAAGTACGGCTAAAGTTTCAAAGCAGATTTACCTGATAGAGCTTTCTGAAAATATTTTGATCAAAAGAGCTTACGAGATAACGGCAGGTATCGAATATACTATCACAAACGAAGGGCCCGCGGACATAAAAGACATTACCTGTCTGTTTGAGACCCCTCAGACATACCGGCCTTTTCAGATCATAAAAAGCGTTGAGTCCGGCCAGGGCAGGATTGATGATATTTTTACCGATGATTATAATTTAATAACGAGATTTGATCTGGGCAATCTTCCGGCCGGAGAGTCGGTCCGGGCATATATAAATTGTGATGCCGTTCTTTATGAATATGAATATGCCCCGATATCTGATGGAGAGTATTCATATGATCCGGAAGACAGCGATCTATCGCTATATACGATCAGCGAGTATTATATAGACAGTAATTCGCAGCAAATAAAATCTGCGGCCGAATCTGTGGCCGGACAGGAAACAGATCCCACGGAGATTGCAAAAAGATTGTACGATTTTGTGATTGATAAGATGGTCTATGATGAGGAAAAGCTGGTACAGGGAATATCCGGTTATTCATATGCTTCGGAAATTCTGCGTAATGGCAAAGGGGTTTGTACCGATTATTCTATTTTATATACGGCTTTATGCAGAGCCGCGGGGATTCCTGCAAAATTTGTACAGGGGCTTCCTGTATTCAGCATACTATCGGAAGGGGGAGGCGAGCTTCCATACGGCCATGCCTGGGTTGAAATAAAACTTCCCGGATATGGATGGATCCCCGTAGATATAACTGCAGAAGGTGGTTTTATGGCTTATAATTATTATCTTAACATGGAAACCTATAAGGGCTCCGGAGTATTTTATAAAAGTCTTCCAATCGAGAGAGAAAACTATTATCCTGCCGGATTTTACTATTTCTGGGAAGGAGATATTGAGCCCGATGTAAGGAGAGAGGAAATCTACAGAGTAAGCGGACTTAATCCGGAAGATTTAAGTGTAATATCGGAAAATGAATTTTTGGATGAAATCGAATCGGTGCTTTCCGAATATAACGCCGCTTTGATTCATATCAATCAGGCGCATTCCGAGGATTGGATATTCAATGATGGGCAGGAAATCGTCATAGAAGAAACTCTTCTGGCAAGACTGATAGAGCTTTCTCAACAGTTGAAAAATGTTGTTTATTCGGAGAACAATGCTGCCGATAGAGGCAATCTGATTTCAATATCGGAAGAAATAATCCTTCATAAACAAGAGCAAATACATTGTATGAAAACAAGTGATTATGATTGTTACCAGAATGAATACAATATATTTATCGATTCTCTGGAAAGATTGTTTTATTATTATAATAATATGGTAGAAAATTTTAAACGCAAATATTAAAAAATATTTAAATAAAAATGTTATATCAGAAAATAATTATCGGGGTTGCTTCCGTCATAGCGGTAGCCGTAATTATTTATTTATTTCTTACAATATATAAATTTATGGCCCAGTCAAATGAAGTGTTTCACCCCAAAAAGAAAATAACGTTAACTCCATTCGACATAAGATTGTATTTCGAGGAAGTCTCTTTCAAATCTTCCGATGGAATTAATCTTTCAGGCTGGTTTGTACCTGTAAGAAGCAGCAGGGGAGCGATGCTGGTTTTTCATGGTAAAGGGGAGAATATCTCTGATGGATTGATATTGATAGATTATATCAGAAGAAAAATGGGGCTGACTGTTTTTATAATCGATTATCGCGGATATGGTAAAAGTGAAGGCAGGCCTACGGAGAAAGGAACTTATCTCGATGCCAGAGCAGCCTGGGAGTATTTGACCGGTCCCAGAAAAATAAAACCCCAGAATATTATAATCTTTGGGCGGTCACTGGGCGGTCCAATCGCAGCCTGGCTGGCAAAAGAGGTAAAGCCGGGAGCATTGATTCTTGACTCCACTTTTACTTCAGTTAAAGATCTGGCGGCCCAGATATATCCTTATTTGCCTGTGAGAAAATTCTTTAGATTTAATTACCCCACTATCGAATATTTAAAGGAAATAACAAGTCCGGTACTTATAATTCACAGCAGCGAAGATGATTACATCCCGTATTCTCATGCAATAAGATTATATAATGCCGCAAAAAAGCCCAAACAGTTTTTAAAAATAGGGGGCAAACATAGCAATAACTATATAAAATCTGAAAAAATTTACATAGAGGGAATAAAGTATTTTATTTCGGGTTATTGAATTTATCAGGAGATCTCTTTTTTCATAAATATCCAGTCCCGGTATCCGGTATACTTTCCGGTAATCCATGAGGATCTTTTTACTTGCTCGACAAAACCAAATTTTTTATACAGATCATAAGCATTCTTATTAAGATGAGCTACCCAGAGTTTTAAAACGCTTTTTCCGTTTTCTCTGGCATAGTCTTCCACGAAAGACAGCATTTTTTTAGCAACACCCTGTCTCCTGCTTTCAGCATCGACTGCGACATTATCGATATATATGGTTTTATTGTCCAATCTGGGGATTTCCTTTGATGTTAAGACGAATGCTCTAATAGCTCTTTGCAGACCCAGATTTTCAAGGTAATCCCGAAAATTTTTAGTGTGACTTTTAATATTTTCGATTGTCACAATTTCGATGATACCTGCTATTTTGTCATCTATTATTGCATTAAAATATCTGCCCGTATCGATATTTTTTAAAATTTCGGACCTGACAATATCCATGGCAGCTTTCTTTCTGTTGCTGTATATGTATTTTAATTTATCATAGAATGCATCAAATTCTATCCTGAGGTAATCATTCAGATCCCCGGGTTTTAAATTGCTTAATTTGATACAGGGAAAACTGTTTTTCTGATTCTCGCCTTTATTCATCTGATACGTTTTTCTTATCAAGCAGCTCCTGAGCTTTTTTTAGATTCTTTCTATTGGCAAGAAGCTTGACCCCTCTTATATTTTGAAGGGATGGGTAATTCTGGCCGGCATCATCGGAGAGTATCTCGGTTTCAATACCGAAACTTTCCAGATAACCTCTGGCTATTTCTGCTTCTATCCTGGAGTTAAAAACTTTAACTATCGGTAATTTATTCATTTTTATCACTGTGATTTACGTTAATTATATAATTATGCTCTGAATATTACTTTGCATGTTTGGGTCATTTCATGGATAGCAAGGATTATAACACTTTAGCTATATTTTATCATATTGAAAATAACTTTTATTGAAGAATTAGAATCTATGATATACACTATTTTAAGATTCTGTTAAAAAACCCAACTGTAGCGGTGGATATATTTAAGCAAGCAAAATTAAAATTTGGGGAAGCTTTATGATTCAAAAATCACTTCTTTTAAAAATTTATGAAGCTGCCAGCATGCAGAGGTGGAACGATCAGATCCGCACGATAGAGCTTACGGAACTGGATAAGCAGGCGCACAAGATGGTGGTCGCATATATTCTTGGCAGGTGCGAAGAAGATATAACCGGCAGAGAAATCGATTGGATCGAAATAATAGAGGATGGCCTTTTTGAATTTTTAAAAAGAATAATCCTGACCGATCTAAAACCTCCTCTGATCTACAGGATAAAGGAAGATAAGAAACAATACGAAAAGCTGAATTACTGGGTTTTTGAGAGGATTAGGCCATTTACCGAACAGGTAAACGAGGACTTCAATTTACGTTTTAAAGAATATCTTCTTGAAGAAGAAGAGACTGTTGAAAGAAAAATTGTAAATGCGGCCCATTTCTATGTGACAAAATGGGAATTCGACATTATCAAGCGGGCAAATCCCAGGATTTATTTAACCGAAGAGATTGTCGAAAGTATTTCCAGGGAGCAGAAGAAATACAATGACCTGTTATGTATGCAGTTTTTTTCTAAAAAAAGAAATTTAATGAATTTTGCGGATATATGCGGCCAGCTCCGTTTCCAGCAGAGATGGAGCCATCTTTACCGTATTCCTAAAACCTCCGTAATGGGCCATATGCTGATCGTGGCAATATTTTCATTTTTATTTTCATGCGAAGCAAATCTAAGAGAAACAAACTGTATAAATAATTACTTTACCGGTCTTTTCCATGACCTGCCCGAAGTTTTGACCAGAGATGTTATCAATCCGGTAAAAAAATCCGTTGAAGGACTTAATGAGCTTATAAAGGACTATGAAGTTGAAGAAATGGAGAAAAAAATATATAAACTGATTCCCGAAAAATGGCAAAAAGATATAAGGATGTTTACTGAAGATGAGTTCTCCGATAAAAGCAATAGAAATGGGAAACTGGTTAAAGGAGCGGATGATCTGGCTGCGTTTATTGAGGTTTATCTTGCACTGAAAAACGGAATAAGAAATGAAAGCATGATCTATGCAAGGAAGAAGTTGACCGGAAAGTATGGATCCGTGAAGATAGAGGGAATAGATTTCGGAAAGATTTATACCGGTTTCGAATAACCGGTTGGTCCTATGGGAAAAAACATAATAATATCAAAATCAAAATATCTGGCAGGACTTCAGTGCTTAAAGTATTTTTGGTTTCTCATTAATGCTAAAGAAGAAGTTCCGCAGCCGGACTTCGTGAACAGATTTATTTTTAATCAGGGAACACTGGTAGGGGAATATGCAAAAAATCTTTATCCCGATGGAATTGATCTGGGGAAGATAGGCGATTTAAAGGAGCAGCTGGCAAGGACCCTGGAGTTACTTTCCGGGAGAAGGCCCCTGTTTGAAGCAAGCATAAGCTCCGGAAATGTTTACAGCAGAGCGGATATCCTTGTCCCGGTAGATACGGACAGTTGGGATATCGTAGAGGTTAAAAGCTCCACACAGCTCAAGGAGGAATATATACCCGATGTTGCTTTTCAGAAGTACTGCTTTGAAAAAGCAGGGATCAATATCCGAAAATGCTATCTGACATACATTAATAACCAATATGTAAAAGAAGGGAACATTGACCCGTCGCGGCTTTTTAAAAAAGCAGATATTACCGCACAGGTGGATGAGAAGCTGGAAGAGATAGGAAACAGGGTCAGGGAAATGCAGGAAATCGCTGCCGCAGAGAGTCCACCGGAAATAATTATTGGTAAACAATGCAGTAATCCCTACATATGTCCGCTTAAGGATAGATGCTGGAAATTCTTGCCGGACAACAATATTTTTAATTTATATGGAAATAAGGATAAAGCAATTGAATTGTACAGCGAAGGAATTCTTTCAATAAAAGACATACCCGACCGGTATGATTTAAATTTAAAACAACAAATACAACTGGAATGTGCAAGAACAGAAAAAACAAAAATAGACAAAGATGAAATATCGAAATTCATAAAAAAGCTTGAATACCCATTATATTTTTTTGATTTTGAGACATTCTCTACAGCTATCCCCCTGTATGATGGCCTTAAGCCCTATCAGAGAATTCCATTTCAGTATTCCATACATGTTCTTGATTCTATTGATGGTAAAGCCGAACATCGTGATTTTCTTGCCGGGGGGCCGGAAGATCCCAGAGAAAGATTGTTGTCAGACTTAAAGAAGCACCTGGGCGATAAGGGCAGCGTGGTTGTCTATTATGAGTTATTTGAAAAAAGTGTCTTGAGAGAGCTGGCCGAAGCTTTCCCCGAATACCGGGAGTGGGCCGATTCTATAATAAACAGAATAATCGATCTCTATAAGCCCTTTGGAAATTTTCACTATTATAATTCTTCTCAGAAGGGAAGTGCCTCGGTAAAAAGTGTCCTTCCGGCAATAACCGATTTAAGCTATGAGGGAATGGAAATAGGAAATGGTCTCGCCGCAAGCACATACTTCCTTTATATTTGCGGAAGGTATGATACCCGCGGGAACTGTCCTGCGGAGGAGGAGACAGAAAGGATACGGGAATTACTAATAAAATACTGCAGGCTGGATACCGGGGGCATGATTCACATACTAAGAGGATTGATAAAAGAAACTGAGAAGTAAGGATAAAAAAAGAGACTGATGATAATAATAAATGCTATTGCTTTTTCTTAACGGACATACTTGAAATTGCAAGTAAAAGAAAAACTACGCCGGTAATAATCAGGACAAGAATGTTTATAAACGGGGACACCTCTTTATCACCAAAGAAAAAAGTAACGCCCATCATTTTTTCGAAGCCGGTTACTGCCTCTGCCGGTGCATTGGCAAAAGCTCTGGACATCGGAGCCTCCATCATTATCTGACGGAATAGAGCCGATGCATGGCTTATGGGAAATATTTTTATTACTGTTTGTACAGCAGATGGAAATTGTCCGATCGGGATATATATTCCTGTTAAAAAACCAATGAGGGTACCGATTACCGTGCTTACGGTAGCAAAAGCGTTGCTGCTTCTAAAAAATGTCACGATAAAGAAAACCATAGATGTACCCGCAAAAACCGACAGCAGCATTGCTCCGAGTAATTTTAGAAGTGGCATAAATCCGAGCAAATCTCCGCCATTTGCCACAATATAAATTTCGGCAATGATCAAAGATGCAATGCTCATGATGACCCCGATTATAAAAGAACTTATAACATACCCGGCTGCGAGCTGAGAACGCTTGAATGGAGCCGATAAAAAATCTTTTGAAATATTCTTTACCTTATCCTCAACCATGATGCCAAATGCACCCAGAGTCGTGGTTATAGACGTAACGGATAAGATTCCTGCCATAACCCAGCTATTTACAATGAAGCGTGAATTATCTCCAAGAAGATCCTTAAAATTATTGGTCATCATATTTCCCAGGAACAGTACATATAGTCCGATAATTATAAATACAGCGAGGAATGAGAAGAATACGGAAGCTTTATCACGAAAGAAAAGCTTCAGGTTTCTTTTGATTAAGTTAACAATAACAGTCATTTAATCAGCATCCTCTCTAATAGCAAACCCGGTTATTTTTACAAAGGCGTCATCCATACTGCCGCTTATTACCTCAAAACCGGATATCAAATTTTCTACCTTATTTACAAGCGGTAAAGCATCAAGCGTATTTGGAATAAAAATCACAAAAGCTCCTCCGGATATAACGAATTCGATTTTTTGATTATTTAAAAATAGGCTTAATCGGCCGCTATCTTTAGGGATGAGCCGCAAGGTGTCCGTACTGTATTTTGCCCGCAGTTCCGAGGGGGTACCTTTTGCAGAAATCAGGCCGTTGTCTATAATTGCAACATAATCAGCTTTTGCGGCTTCCTCCATATAATGGGTGGTAAGAAAAACCGTCATCCCGGTCCCTTTTTGTAAATTACGGATCGTGTCCCAGACACTTTTTCGGGTCTGAGGGTCAAGGCCCGTAGTGGGTTCATCCAGAAACAGGATTTTTGGTTTATTTACCAGCGACCTTGCTATATCGGCTCTTCGGCGCTGCCCGCCGGATAGCTTACCGTAGGGGCGGTTGCAGAAGCTTTCAACGTCTGCGGATTTCATGGCACTCTGCACGGCAGCTTTTAACTCTTTGGAAGGCAATCCATAAAAACTGCCCCGGGTATAAAGATTTTCTCTGACCGTCAGCAGGCTATCCAGAATATTATCCTGAAAGACGATTCCGATATTTTTCCGGATCTTATCGTCTTCTTTACCAAGCGTATAACCATTAACTGTCACCGTGCCGCTGTCAGGTTTAAGAAGAGTACAGATGATATCGATAGTAGTGGTTTTTCCTGCACCGTTAGGTCCGAGAAATGCGAATAACTCTCCTTCATTGACGTGGAAGTTTATACCTCTTACCGCTTTGATTTTTCCATAATACTTTGTCAGGCCGCTGACTTTTATTATTTGTGACGAAGACATATCAATATCGAAAAATCTTTAATATATAAGATTACAAGGAGTATTTTTTAACTGTAACATATCGGATTTATAATATGCTCCTTATTATTAGTGGAAATTATACATTATCCTTCTTCTATTACAATAAAAAAATATTTTAGAAGATTTTGCATTTTCCTATTATAATATAGATATGGAAGTTTATGATACTATAATATCAAGAAGGACCATAAGAAAATTCAAACAAAAACCCGTAAAGCTTTCGGTTCTAAAAAGATTGGTCAATGCGGGAAGACTGGCACCATCTGCAGGGAACTTGCAACCGTTGGAATATATCGTTATTGCAGATGGTATTGTCAGAGAGAAGATTTTCCCCCATGTAAGGTGGGCAAGATATATTGAACCCGAAGGAAATCCCAAAGAAGACGAGAGACCAATGGCATATATAATAATCCTGATAAATAAAGAAAATTTGTTGGTTCCATTTTATAAATATGATGTAGGCGCAAGTGCAGAAAATATTACCCTTGCGGCTCTGGAAAAGGGAATAGGCTGCTGCTGGATAGGATCTTTCGATAGAAAGAAAATTAAAAATATTTTAAAAATAACTGATGACTGCAGCATTGATCTCATTCTTGCGCTCGGGTACCCACTGGAAGATCCCGGCTATTATGATATCGAAAAAGATAAATCAATTAAATATCACAAAGATAATTCGGGAAAACTGCATGTACCAAAAAGGAAATTGGATGATATTGTTCATATAGACCATTTATAAGTTATTTAGCAGAGTTTTTACCTTTGATAATCTCAAGAAATTTTTCCACAAGATATGGATCGAATTGTGTACCCGCACATCTTTCCAATTCTTTAAGTACCTTATCTTTGGACATACCCTTTTTATATGGTCTATCGCTTATCATTGCATCATAAGAATCTACAATTGAAAGAATTCTTGATATTATTGGAATCCTACCGCCTTTCAGACCGCCTGGATATCCGGAACCGTCCCACCTTTCGTGATGATATAATATCCCCGGTGCGATTTGTGCCAGATCGGGCGATGATTCTGCTATTCGGTAACCTACCTCCGAATGTTTTTTCATTACTTCCCATTCTTCAGTGGTCAGTTTACCGGGTTTTAAAACTATATCATCGGGTATGGAAATCTTACCGATGTCATGAAGCATTGCCAGTAATTTCAGTTTGTTAAGCTCGATAATATCCAGATTTATTTTTTTACCCAGCAATACACTTAATCTTATCAATCTTTCCGCATGTTCTTCTGTTTCGTAATCTCTTTCTTCCAATGCTTTTTTCAGGGATAAAATCAATGCACTTCGCATGCTTTTACCTTCAGATAATTTATATTCATACATTGTATTTTCGGCTTCTTTTATAACATCGTTAATGTTTTGATCGCTGCTCGTTTTTATCGAGAATCCAAAAGTTACATTCAGAGGTATGATAGCGGTGCTATTTTTTTTACAATCCCTTAACATTTTATTTATTATTTTTAAAGCATCTTCTCTTCCTGTTTTTTGCAGTATTATTGCAAATTCGTCTCCTCCGTAACGACATAAAACGCCCTTATCATGCAGACTGTGCTTTAAAATTCCGGCTGTTTTCTTTATAAATTCGTCTCCTTTTATCCGCCCGAATGTATCATTGATTATTTTCAGGCCATTTATGTCTCCGAGAATTATACAGATTGGAAATGTTTTCTTTTTGTCTATCCTTACCAATTCTTCTTCAAAGTAATACCTGTTGAAAACATTCGTTAACTGATCATGATAAGACTGATAGTATAGTTGTTTTTCTTTTTCTTTTCTGATGGTTATGTCATTAAGAATCAGGAGTTTTCCTGTGATTTTCCCGTAATAATTAAAAACAGTAGATGCCCTTACATTATAATATCTGACATGTTTATGGATTTTTAATTTGATATCACAATTAAAATTTTTGATTTTAAAGTTTTGTAAGGCCCCAGAAAGTTTTTTTAATTTTTCTTTTTCATGCGTTAGAAAATGAAGTTTGCTTATTACGCAATCAATATCGTTTTTTCTTACTTTATCGTAATTGAAACCTTCCTCTATTATGTTAGCAGCCAGTCCACTCTTTTCAATGACTTCACCATTATGATTGAATAAAAAAACTGCATCGCCGATATTTTCCAATATTCTGTTTTTTGAAATTACTAAACGGTTGGAATGAATATAATACAAACTAAAACAAATGAAACCATATAGAAACATAACGGCCAATTCACTTATAGGTGCCGGCTTTAATACAGAAAGTTCCATAAGTATCTGTATTATCGAAGTTCCGATAAAATAACCCAGAAGTCCCGTGAATAAATAATACATTTGCAGATTGGTTTGTTGGATTCTTAATTTACGATAGATATCCCTGCCCGTCAAAAAAATGGTAACAAGGCCAATAGGCGCGATATAAAAAGCTCCTGTATATTTAAAAAAGGGTGAATATATAATATATCCATGATAAATACTTTTAATACCGATTTGGTTGTATGCCAAAAGAAGTATGAATATACCCAGAGCTGCGGAATATACTGCCGCGACATAGATTCTGTATCTTCTGAATTCCTCGCTATGTGTGAGTTTTATTACCAGATGAAGGACGATTGCAGGAATTGCAATAGTAAGCAGGGTCGATATTTTTGCAGATAGATTTAAGAGGTTTATAGTGGAAAAGTCCATGAGTAGTATTATATTAAAGATAGAAGAAAGAAAAATATTTATTGATAGGATAATAAAAGGAACATTTATCTTCTTTACATTTTCTTTGTCAATAAACATAAATAAGAAAGCCGGCACTAAGAACAACCATAATGCCGACAGCGTAACAGCAAATGCCCAAAGTAATTTTTCCATAGTATCTTAATTGTTTTATATAAATTTTAATACTTGTATCAATATTTATATATATTATAAATAAATAATTACTTTTATTCAACTGAAGTAATTATTTGTATATTTTTCTTATATTATTTTTTCCTTGAATCCTGCAGACCTGTAATTTTTCATAAAAGAAATTTTGGGAAATATTGTTTTAGTATAATCTTTAAAAAGATATAAATTATTAAGCCATACCTTGCAATGCATAATACCTTGTGGTATTATGCACCTATTAAATTATAGAAAGGGTGTGATATTATGAATATACAGTTTAAAAAAGGAGTGCTGGAATTGTGTGCCCTTGCTTTACTTGCCAAAAAAAACAGGTACGGATATGAACTTGTAAATGAGATCTCCAAAACCATTTCTATTTCGGAAGGGACGATATATCCGCTGCTCAGACGACTTAAGAATGATGGATTTGTTACCACTTATCTTGAGGAATCAAGCGAAGGAGCTCCCAGAAAATATTATCAGCTGACCAAATCCGGGAAAGAAATGGAAAAGGAATTAATGGAAGAATGGCTGACCTTTGTTAAACAAGTAAACAGTTTTATAAAAGGTGGTGTAAAAGATGAATAAAAAGGATTTTATAAATAAGTTATCCTCATATCTGGGAGGAATTCCTGCAGAAGAAAGGCACGACGTAATCAATGATTTCGAGGATCATTTTAAAGAGGGCGCAGCAGAAGGCAGGACCGAGGAAGAAATTGCAGATTCTCTCGGGGATCCAAAAGCTCTGGCCAATCAATTCAAAGCAAATATACTGTTAAACAAAGCGGAAAAAACTACCTCTGCAATAAATATAACCAGAGCGGTACTTGCTACCCTCGGACTCGGATTTTTTAATCTGGTGTTTGTGCTGGGGCCGTTTATTGGTATTGTTGCAGTACTGTTCTCATTATTTGCTTCGGCAATCGCAGTTACAGCTACGGGAATTGCAGTCTTTTTCGCTTCGATTTTTGGACCGCTGATTCCACAGTATGTTGCTGTTATGATCAATCCGGCCGTATCAATATTTGCTTCGATAGGGGTAACGCTTCTTGGGATCCTGTTCTTTATTGGCAATATATATATAGCAAAGTGGGTGTACAGGTTGTTTGTTAGATATATAAAGTTTAATTCGAGAATTATAACCGGGAAGGAGTAAAAAAATGAAATTCAATATAAAAAAATTTGTCATTTGGATCACTGTTTTTATGTTTGCGGCTTTTATTACTGCAGGTATTATTCTGGCGGTAACGGGGAATCTGGCGATGGCTGTTGATCAAATCGATGAATCTAAAAATTTTGAGGCACAGGAAATAAATGAAATTTATGTAGATCTGGTAAGTACCGATATCAACGTTATTTCCACAAAAGAGGAAGAGATAAGAGTGCATTTTTATGGCGAGGTTTCTACGAATAGAAAAACTGAATTGCCGTCTCTTGTAGCCTATCGGTCCGGTGATGAATTAAGAATAGAAATTATATCACCAAAGGCTATTTTTATTGGGATCAATATATGGAGAACAAAACTGGATATATACATTCCGGAAGATTCCATAGAAGTTTTTAAAGCCGATACTACGTCGTCTGATATGAATATAAGCGATTTAAATCTAGATGAATTTGAATTTAACAGTGTATCCGGAGATTTTAAAGGTGAATCATTGTTCTCAAATGATATTAAACTCAAATCTACTTCAGGAGATATCAGCCTGAATAATTACACCGGAGACGTGAATGTCGATTTGATTTCCGGAGATGTTGTGCTGGAGAACGGCAGCAAGAATGAGAATATTGAGATAGGTTCAGTATCAGGAGATGTTTATATAGAGCAGAAAGATGCCAGCAATATGAAAATCAGAGTGACCTCCGGCGATATAGAGATCAATCTTTCTGAAGATGCCCAATTTTATTTTACCGCAAGAACCACATCGGGCGATATTGAGAACACATTTCCTATCAAGATAACCTCTTCCGGCAGAAGGAATCTTGAAGGCGTGATCGGGAACGATGATAAGCAAATCGATGCCGGTACCACTTCTGGCGACATCAGTTTAAATAACAATTAATATATATGAAAATTAATAAATTTCTAAAAAGAAAAAAGGAGAAGAAATGAGCAGTAAAAGTAAAAACCGGGCCAGCAATATACTAAGAATAGTATTTATGCTTACTCTGGTAAGCATGCTGGCAATTTTTGCAGTATCCTGCAAATGGACAATAGGTTTTGTCAGAGGATCGGGAAATATTGCAACCGAAGAAAGGGATGTATCGGATTTCCATAAGATACATCTTTCAGGAATAGGTAATTTGATTATTACACAGGGAGAAGAGGAGTCGCTTACAATAGAAGCGGATGATAATATAATTCCTATTATCGAAACGGATGTTTTTGGAGAAAGACTGAATATTGGTTTTAAAAAAGGTTATACTTTTACACCTTCGGCTGCAGTTAAATTCTATCTGACCGTGGTGGACCTTGATGAAATTTCCCTGAGTGGAAGCGGGAACATAGATTGCGATGATCTTAGAACCGAAGCTCTGCAGTTTGATGTTAGTGGAGCGGGAGATCTGGATTTTGATATCGAAGCAGAAAGAGTTGAAGTTGTCGTATCCGGAGCGGGCAATATAATCCTGAGCGGTAAAGTCGACAGTCAGAAAATAGAGATAAATGGTGCAGGGAAATACGACGGCGAGGACCTTGAAAGCAGAGAGTGTGCAATTAAAGTTTCGGGTGCAGGCAGCGCCACGGTTAATGTCAGCGAGTTACTGGATGTTGAAATAAATGGAGTCGGAAATGTTTATTATGCCGGAAATCCGAGTGTGAAACAGGATATTTCCGGGCTGGGAAAAATAAAGAGTATAGAATAAATATGGTTATTCTTTACGGAAAGGTCCGGAGGAGTTTAAATCTCGATCAAAATTAATTAAAATAAAAAAGGAGTAAAAATGACAGAAATGGATGAAACAGAATTAAAAGAAGGGAAGAAGCAGCTTGGGGGAGTAGTGATATTATGCTGGGTAATGGCCATCCTTACCGGACTGGCAGTCTTTTCAGGATTTGGCTGGGGTCATTTCGGAATACCCGGTAATTGGTTTAACGGACCATTCACTTTATGGTTTGAAAGCCCATTCACTATGAATACCATGGCTGATGTTATCAGAAACCTGGTAAGTCTTCCTTTCAGAATGGTGTATTCTTTGATTATGCCGGCATTGTATATAGCGGAGCTTATAGGTATTTACAAAAGAAAATCTTTTACAGTTCCCCTGGGCAGGGCAGTTCTGGTAGTGACAATGGTATTCTTTTTCCCGATCGGAACCATAATAGGTGCGATTTTGTGGAAAAGATTCAACAATCCTGTTTCGAAAAAATATTTAAATTATGAGGTTTAGTTCCGGCATTGATCAGTTTAAGATCAAGACACAAAAAATAAAGTAATTTATCTTAAATTTCTTTTAAAAATTCATATGGCAGAGGAGGGATTGATTAAATCAATTCCTCCTTTTTTTACAGCGATCGGATGGATTGGGATATTGGTAATTTAATAGATTAACAATTATAATGATTTAAAATTGCTGAACCTAAAACCGTGGCTATTTTTATTAGTTTCCGGACACAAAAAGATGCAAAAAAAGTTAATATGTTTGGCAAAAATACTGGTAATACTACTAATATTTTTTATTTTTATCATCCCATTGAATATCCTCAAAGCCGAAACCTATGAGGAGTTTCTGAGTAATCATAAGTTCGAAAATACCAATATGGAACCCGGAACACAAAAAGCGGTTTATCTGACGGAGTATAGTATCGCCGATATTAAAAAAAGGAAAGAAATATATGAGTTAGTATCGAATACCGAGCTTAACAGTATCGTATTCGATGTAAAGGATGATTCTGGCAGTATTGGCTATGACAGCAGTATAGAACTGGCAGGTGAAAGCGGCGCCGAAAAGAAATATTATAATATAGATGCGGTACTGAGGGAAATGAAAAGCAAAGGTATTTACAGCATAGCCAGATTTGTCGTTTTTAAGGACAATATTTTATCACGATTCAGGCCGGATGTGGCCATTAAAGATATTCGAACCGGAAATCCGCTGTACTCAGAAGGATCTTATTGGCCTGATATTTATTGTGAAGAAGTCTGGGATTACTATATCGATATAATAAAGGAACTTGCTGAAAAAGGAGTGAATGAAATTCAGTTTGACTATATAAGAGCGCCCGCAAAAGGAAATATTGCTTATGCGGATTATACTTACAATACTGCTGGCAATGATAAGGTCTGGGCCATAACAAATTTTCTAAAAAAAGTCAAAGAAGCAATAAGGCAATATAATATAAAAATATCGGCAGATGTTTTTGGGTGGACCTTTATCGTGGATAATGACCAGGGCATAGGACAGATGTTGGAGGAAATAGCGCCGCATCTTGATTATATATATCCCATGCCTTATCCATCTCATTATTCTACGAACTTTTTAGGATATGAGCTTCCGGAAGCACATCCGTACGAAGTGGTAAGCTATACTCTTAACAGAGGTCTTGCGAGAATAGATAATACCGGGTGCATAGCGGTCCCCTGGATACAGGCATTCAGCCTGAAGGTGAAATATACTGAAAGGGAAATTATAAGTCAGATTCAGGCCGCAGAAGATCTGGGAATAGAAGGATTTTTATTCTGGAACGCAGCAAATAAATATGGAACAGTGGAGAAAGTATTGAATGCCAGAGAAAATGAACGAGAATTGGATTTTTGACAATTGTTTTTAAATAAAAGGAGGAACTTTATGGAGATTGAGGAAAATTTTAAATATGGTGGATGGGAAAATTGTATCCGCCTTACAAATGGAGAAGTAGAAGTAATAATTACTACTGATGTGGGACCAAGAATTATAAGGTTTGGATTTAAAGGAGATCAAAATCTTTTCGGGGAAATGAAGCAGCAGCAGGGCAGGACCGGTGGAAATGAATGGTTGACATACGGGGGACACAGGTTCTGGCATGCGCCCGAGGTCATGCCGCGGACATATTTTCCGGATAATAATCCTGTTAATTACCAGTGGAACGGAAAAACTCTCAAGCTTATCCAGGATGTTGAATACACAACAGGTATGCAAAAAGAAATAGAGGTAACTCCCGGACGGGCGGATAACCACATAAAGGTATTACACAGACTCATCAATAAGAATATCTGGGAAATAGAACTTGCGCCATGGGCAATTACTGTTATGGCAAAAAATGGCAGGGCTATAATACCGCAGGAACCTTACCGGACCGGAGAAGGGAGCCTCCTTCCGGTACGCCCGCTCGTTCTCTGGCCATATACGGAAATGAGTGATCCCAGATTTAGCTGGGGAAATAGATTTATACAGGTAAAGCAGGATCCGGATGCAAAGAATTATCAGAAAATCGGGGTTTTAAATACGCTCGGATGGACGGCATACTATCTTAACGAACAGCTTTTTATAAAAAGATACAGATTTGATCCGGAAGCCCATTATCCTGATTTTGGAGCGAATGCGGAAGTTTATACCAATCCTGATATATTGGAAATCGAGACACTCGGGGGAATGAAAAAATTACTTCCCCGGGGATCTACGGAACATGTCGAAAACTGGTTCCTATTCAATGCAAAACTGGATGGAGAAGAGGAGCAGATGGAAAATGTATTAACCTCTTTGATTAAAAAGACGGACTTATAGATCCCTATCGCTTGTTGTTGTAATCACTTACTATCATTGCTATTTCTTTTATATGTTCAGGCGTACTTCCGCAGCATGCGCCCAGTATTGATGGTTTATAAGGAAGATATCTGGATATATTGGAAGCCATGACTTCCGGCGTTTCGTCAAATATGGTTTTACCGTCTACCAGCGAAGGCATTCCAGCATTGGGCTGAAAAATGAGTCTGGCATTTGTATTTGCTTCTCTCATCTTTTTAACCACATTTAACATGGCACCCGAACCTACACTGCAATTTGCCCCGATAATATCACTGCCGGCATCGATTAAAACATTCACTACGTCTTCGGCCTTATTGCCCATGAGTGTTACTCCATTTTCGCCGAAAGTAAGGCTGCACGCAATGGGAACGTCTTTTGATATTTTTCTGATACCTTTGATTGCAGCCAGTGCTTCATTCAGGTCCATTATCGTTTCGATGGCTATAAGATCTGCTTTCCCTATTAAAATATCCGCCTGTTCTGAAAATGAGTCCAGCGCTTCTTCATATTTCAGGGGACCAAAAGGATCCAGTAGTTTACCGAGGGGCCCCATGTCTCCTGCAATGAAAATAGGCTTGCTGTCGCCGGATGCGGTTCTATAGATATCGATTGCTTCGTTTACCGCACTAACAGCGTTCTCATTTATTTCTTTTATTTTATTTCGAAGTCCGTGGAATTCGAGTTTGGTTGGAGTGGAATTCAGGGTATTGGTAATAATAATATCTGATCCTGCTTTAAGGTAGCCTAAATGTATATCTATTATTTTTTTTATATGGCTGCTGTCAAGATTTAGAGAATCAGGCAATGCAGAAAAACCCGATGTCATCAGAGTTGCCCCCATAGAACCATCGGAAATAAGAATTTTTTTATCCAGAATGTCTAAAAATTCTTTTCTATTGGCATTTTCGTTTATCATTTATTTCTTCTCTGCCATTTTGTCTTTTTAAGCATCTTCTTATGCTTTTTCTTTCTCATTTTTCTTCTGCGCTTTTTGATAACAGAACTCATGATACTTCCTTGCTGGTTTATATCTTTATAAAATAGTAAAATATTTAGATATGAAGAAAATTTCTCTCATATCAGGTAAGCTATTATATCAGAAATATTTCTGTTATTGTATGAATAACTTTGAAAACTTTTATTGGATAAAGAGTTTTCAAAGGATTTGTTTTAATGTGTTACTTTTTCTTTATACGGAAATTGATGTAAAAAGCTACAGGGAAACCGGTTGTGTGGCAGGGATAGAATCATAGAAAAATGAGTTTTTTACTAAAGAAGTAATTTAAATTTAGATTTCTATTGACATACAATATGTAGTATATTAATATTTAGGTACACACAATATAAGGAATCAAAGCAGTTCTCCTGAAACAGTAAGAAATATATACTTGCGAAGGTTAAAATAATTATTCAGGCGTTTTCCGGTGGAGAATACTCTCTTCAGTGAAGAAGTCACAAGTTGAGACAAAAGGTTTTTATTAAGTTAATTTAGTTTTATTAAGTCACCAATTTAAATCGATGGCGGTGTTGATTCATGGAAGATACCAAAAAAACGAAAAACAAAAAAAGCCTTAACGATTATTACATGGGTAAAAAAATTGACCTGTCCGATAATGCTGTAAAGGTTCTGGAAAGAAGATACTTAAAAAGGGATGCGGAAGGAGTCCTTCTGGAGAAACCCGGAGACATGTTTATAAGAGTTGCGGGGAATATTGCCTCTGCGGAAAAGAAATATGGGAAGACAGAAGAAGAAGTAAAAGAGATAGAGAAGCAGTTTTTTAATATTATGGCAGATCTTGATTTTCTTCCAAATTCTCCGACCCTTATGAATGCAGGGAAAGAACTTCAGCAGCTGGCAGCATGTTTCGTTCTGCCCGTAGGAGATTCCATGAATGCTATTTTTGAGGCACTTAAGGAAACTGCACTGATCCAGAAATCCGGTGGAGGAGTGGGGTATTCGTTTTCCAACATTAGACCGAAAAATGATGTGGTTCTTTCTACCAAAGGGGTCTCAAGCGGGCCTATTTCTTTTATGACTGTTTTTAATGCGGCTACCGATACCATAAAACAGGGTGGAACCAGGAGAGGTGCAAATATGGGAATACTGAGAGTGGACCACCCCGATATTCTGGATTTTATTACCTCAAAGGAAAATAATGAGAAATTGACCAATTTCAATATTTCGGTGGGAGTTACGGAAAAATTTATGAAAGCTGTCGAAAATGATGATGAGTATGAAATCATAAATCCCAGAACCAAAGAGGTGGTAGATAGATACAGAGCAAAGGAAGTGTTCGATAAAATTGTAGAGCACGCCTGGAAAAATGGCGATCCGGGAATTATATTTCTGGACAGACTGAATAAAGATAATCCCACACCTAATCTCGGGCAGATAGAAAGCACCAATCCGTGTATTTCAGGTGAAACTTTTATCTCTACGGACAGAGGATTGGTTAAGGCAAAAGATTTGTATCAAAGAATTCAAGCCGGTGAGGAAATAAAGATACTTTTCGACAGGAGAGCTCTGGAATATAAGATTTTAAAAAAGTTCACAGATAAAAATTTGGATATTCTGGAGAGTAGAAATATAAAATCCTGGAATAGAGGTAAAAAAGATGTTTATAAACTGATTACCTGTTCAGGTTATGAACTTGAAGCTACTGCCGAACATAAGATGCTTACCGTAAATGGGTATAAAAAACTTATGGATCTTGTCAAAGGTGATGAAATTTTAATTCAACCCGTGGGTAAATTTACAGTAAGTAAAAAAATATTCAGTAATGGAAAAGTCAAAGAATTAAATAATTTTACAAAAAGGAAGACCCTTAATCTACCCGAATATTGGTCAAGCGAACTCGGTGAAGTTTTAGGGTGGTTGATTGGCGATGGCTGGCTCAGAGATGATAGAGTTGGATTTACTTTTGGATGCGAAGACAAAGAACTTGCACTATATTTTAATCAGATAATGAGAAAGTGGTACAACTGTAATATAAAAGAAATAGTAAGAGAAAATAGAGTAATACATCTCTCCTATTACTCAAAAGGATTTATTGAATTCTTTAAAGAGCTCGGAGTAAAGGCATGCACTTCCTCCGAGAAAGAAGTCCCTGTAAGTTTATTCAGCGCTCCAAAAGAAGCTGTTACCGGATTTTTAAATGGACTTTTTAGCTCGGACGGAAATATTGATGATACTGATGGGACTATAAAAATCAGCTCATCTTCTAAAAAATTGCTGAAGGGAGTTCAGGTATTGCTGCTTAGCCTGGGAGTCAAATCCAATATTTTAACCAGAAAATATTCTTTCTCGAAGAATTTTTCTTATGTTAATAAATATGGGGAACACAAAAGCTACAAAGCTAAAAATGAAAATTATTTTGAACTGTTTATATCAGGTGGTGTATCCGAGAAAAGATTTCAACAAGAAATAGGTTTTATTCTGGAAAGAAAAGAAAACCTGCTGAATTCTTTTAAATTCGAAAAACTTTCTCCAGATAATTACTATAATAAATTCATTGATAAAGTGGATAAAATAAGATATGTAGGGAAAAAGGAAGTTTTTGATTTTAATGAACCTGTAAGTAATTCTTATATTGCCAATGGAATTGTAGTCAGAAACTGCGGCGAGCAGCCTCTGCTTCCCTATGAGGCATGTAATCTGGGATCCATAAATCTGGCCCATATGGTAAAAGAGGAAGAGGGCATAAAAAAAGTGGATTATGACAGATTAAAGAACATCACTTATACGGCAGTAAGATTTTTAGACGATGTTATCGATATGAGCAGGTACCCTCTTGAAAAAATAGGTAAAATGGTTCGCGGCAACAGAAAAATAGGTCTTGGGGTCATGGGATATGCTGATCTGCTTATAATCCTTGGCATACCATACGACAGCGAGGAGGCACTTGAACTTGCCCAGAAGATAATGAGTTTTATCCAGGATGAATCCAAAAATGCATCACGGGAACTGGCAAAAGAAAAGGGAGTCTTCCCAAACTTCAAAGGGAGCGTTTACGACAGCCCCGATGGTTACGAAATCAGAAATGCAACAACTACCACTATCGCCCCTACCGGGACCCTGAGCATTATCGCTGATTGCTCGAGCGGTGTGGAACCAATATTTGCCCTGTCATTTGTTAAAAATGTCATGGATAATGACAGGCTGGTCGAAGTCAATGATTATTTTGAGGAACTTGCAAAGAAAGAAGGATTTTATAGTAAAAAATTAATGAAGAAGATAGCAGAAAAAGGCAATTTAAAAGATATCGAGGAAGTTCCTTCAAGATACAGAAGGGTATTTGTCACGGCACACGAAATATCACCGGTGTGGCATGTAAGAACCCAGGCTGCTTTTCAAAAATTCGTGGACAATGCAGTTTCGAAAACGGTCAATTTCTCAAATGATGCTACGGTCCAGGATGTGGAAAACGTATACATGCTTGCTTACAGGCTCGGTTGTAAAGGTATAACAATTTTCAGGGATAAGAGCAGGGGAACCCAGGTTCTTGAGGTAGAAGAAAAGAAAAAAGGTTTTACTGAAGTCAAAGAAGAAAATGAAGTTATTGAAGAGAATAAAGAAGAAATAAAAGATATAAAATTGAAACCCCGATCCAGACCGGAAATCACTCACGGCATGACCAAGAAATATAAAATAGGAAATTGCGGCAAGCTTTATGTAACGGTGAACTCAGATGAAAATGGCATCTGTGAAGTATTTATAAATACAGGGGAAGAGGGATGCACCGCCCTGACCGAAGCAGTGGGCAGGCTTATAAGTATCGCTATCAGGTCAGGCATAGATATAGAATCAGTAAAGAAACAGGTGATAGGAATAAGATGCATAACCTGTATTGCCGATAATGAAACCTATGTCCTTTCCTGTCCGGATGCAATGGGTAAGGCAATAGAGTTTTATATGAATGGATCCAATAAGTTTGATTTGAGTAAAACCAGTGGTCCCAGGTCCATTATGATATGTCCGGAGGATGGCTGCGGAGGTATAATGGAACCTGAAGGGGGCTGCTATGTCTGCAGGAACTGCGGTTATTCCAAATGTTCTTAGTCTGCATTCTTATCTTTTAAAATTTTTTCAAGAGATGATTTATAGATTTTATAATCGCCCTCGGAGAATAAGACCATTCGCACAAGTTCGATTTCCACATGCTCTTTTAAAAAATCGGTGATGGTTTTAAGTGCAATCACCGATGCCTCTTTTATCGGATAACCGAAAATTCCCGTGCTTATCGATGGGAAGGAAATACTCTTGATATTTTTTTGGGAAGCCAGAAGCAAACTATTCTTATAACAATTTTTTAGATCCTGGACATCGTCTGCGCTTCCGCTGTAAACGGGACCGACGGTATGTATGACATATTTTGCCTTAAGATTATGCCCGCCTGATAATTTTGCCTCACCGGTTTCACAGCCGCCAAGTTTTTTACTTTCTTCCCATAACTCCGGGCCGGCTGCTCTATGAATGGCACCGGATACACCGCCCCCGGGGGACAGCCTCCTGTTTGCTGCATTTGCTATTGCTTCGGTTTCCTGGGTGGTAATGTCTCCAAAAATAAGTTCAATTATTGAATTTTTAATTTTATGTTTTGTTAACATATATCGATTGAACTTCGATAAATAGTTACTTTGTATGCTTTTTATTTATGTATAATAATGCTTTTCTTTAATCCCCGCATTAAGATAAAAAAAGATTATTTTTAATTTTGGTAATTATAACAAAATATCAAATAAAAGGTAGTTTAAAAGTTAATAAGATCTCAATTATAATTAAAAATTGGAGTTGATACTTTGTTGACACAAAAGCAAATTCATATAAATTTCTATAAGTTTTAAAAGAATCAGATTTATAAAGGAAATATAATTAAAGACCATGGGTTTAATCAAATAATTATCTGGTTAATTATTCGTTTTTCCAGCAGTATTTTGTATAAATAATTAAACCTATGGAAAAGAATATAAGAGATATTATAACAGTAAGAGAGAGATTTAAAACAGAAGTAGCGTCAAATCCCGCATTACCCGTAAGGTAATATGCAATAATTGCATTTGCTGATGACATGGGCCAGAATCTTGCAAAAGTCTGCAGTACCCCGGGCAGCATGCTGTAATCAAAAAATACGCCGGAAATTGCCGAAGTAATGACAGCTATACCAACAGCTGTCATTATAGCACCCTGGACACTTTTAATAAGCGAGCCGCAAATAAGTCCTACTCCTGCTGATGCGAGAATACCAAGAACTAAAAAGCCGATTGATTTAAGCAGATCAATTGTGTTAAAAGAAAATTTAGCCCCAAGAGCCAGTCCTACTATCAATATAATGATTATGCTTAGAATAGAAAAAGACAGAACTGCAAGTATTCTTCCTATTGATTCTTTCCAGGGCTGTACCGGCATTGATTTTAACTTTAAAAAAAGACCTTTATGCCTGTCTTCGGAAATTGTTGCAGCAAGACTTGTCATACCTGAAATCATAAAGGAAAAAGTAATCATAGATATTGTAATCTGGCCTTTTGCAAATCCGATATATGCTTCAGGAATGTCTTTCAGGAAGACAAATACTCCAAGAAATAACCAGAGTATGGGCCAGGCAATTACCCAAAAAAGTGCAGATTTATTCATTAAGTTATCTTTAATTCCTTTAATAAAAGTAGCGGAAATCTGATTCATTCTTTTACCTTCCTAACAGGTTTTCCGGTCAATTTAAAAAATACGTCTTCAAGCGATGGAATTATAGAACCTATCTGGACTATTTTATATCCGTTTTCTTCAACGGCTCTAACTATTTTCGGGATAACTTCTGTAGTTTCATTAGTGTAAATCTTATATCCATTATCAGTTTCCTGCAGTTTTTCTTCCTTACTAAATCCCTCGAGTATTTCTCTTATCTTATCATTTTTAATAGATGTCTCTACATTTATTATGTTTTTAAGATTGATGTTATTTTTCAGTTCTTCGGGTGTGCCCTCTGCAATAATTTTACCTTCACTCATAAGGCCGACCCTGGATGCATGTTCCGCATCAGAACCAATATGGCTGATTAGTATGATAGTTGTTGTTTTTTCTTTTATCAAATCAATAAGCCCAAAAAAATTTCTTCTGGCTGAAGGATCAAGACCAGTAGTTGGTTCATCCAAAATTAATACTTTATTTCCAGGGAAGAGAATCGTGGCAAGTTCCAGTTTTTTTCTCATGCCTCCTGAATATTTGCTTACCCTTTTATCTGCGTCTTCCGTAAGGTCAATTTTTTTAATAAGATCATTAACAACAAATGATGCTTCCTTTCTTTTATATCCGAGCATTCTTGCAAAATACATCAGGTTTTCTTTCCCGGTAAGGCTTGAATCTGAAAAATTTTCCTGGGGCAGATAACCTATGATATCTTTTACCTCAGAAGGTTTTTTACCATATATTTCTACCGTTCCACTATCCTGGATTCTTATTGAGGCAATAATTGAGGATAGTGTAGTTTTTCCTGAACCATTTGGTCCCATCAGACAATAAAATTCACTCTCTTTTATATTTAGATTCAAGCTGTCTATTACTGTTTTATTACCATATTTTTTAACAAGGTTTTTTATAATTATTGAGTCCATTATGTTTTTATCTAATGAAAATTTAATTATTTGTTGGATATATTAATATAATTATAGTTTTTTTTAAATAAAATATAAAATTTTTATCATTTTTAAATATATATTCAAATTCTTCCGGGGACATATAGCCCAGTGAAGAATGCAGTCTTTTCTTATCGTAGACCCCTTTAATAAAACAGGTAATCCCGGCTGCAACATCTGCAAATGTTTCGTATTTAAATATGTAGACTTCTTAAACCTTCAGTGTCCTGAAGAATGATTCTATCTTTGCATTATCATAAGGATTAGTCTTATATGACATGGATATTTTGATGAGGCTTTCTTTTAAAATATCCACATAATCACCGCTGCAATACCGGAGTACCTGACCTGAGTGATAAATCAAATCTTTTATATCTTTTTTTGATATTACGTTTGTGAGTGCTGTGATATTTTAAATTATTTTTAATAAATATTTAATTTTTTTTTAACAACAAGGACTTCATTATTTGATAGAATTCGTTTTCAATAGCATTGGTGAAAAGTTTTAATGAAAGGAGAAATTAGAATGATAAAAAGTAGGAGTAATCTCAGGATATTAATTAGTCTGACTATAATAGTGCTGTTTCTGGCAAGCACTATTTTATTCGGCTGTAAGGAAGAAACCGCACCTGCAGAAGAAACTGCTGTAGAGGAAGAAACTGCTGTAGAAGAAGAAACGGCTGAAGAAACAGTAGCGGAAGAGGAGGAAGCAATCGAGGAAGAACCCGAAGTAAAACAGTTTGAGGGTCAGGAACTCCTGGTTTCCGGTTCTACTACTCTGCTTCCATTTGCCGAACCTGCGGCAGCAGCCTTTATGGAAGAATATGGAGGGTCTGTAACCATAGGAGGAGGAGGTTCCGGAACAGGTATATCCGAATGCATAAACGGAATCAATGATATAGCAGATTCATCAAGACAGATTAAAGACGAAGAAATGGAACAGGCTGAGTCAATGGGGATAAACATAGTTGAAGTGCAGGTTGCTTATGATGGTATATCTGTAATACTTAGTGGAAATATAGAAGGCGTGGAAGATCTTTCAATAAGACAGCTTTCGGATATTTTCAGGGGTATCATCACAAACTGGAACGAAGTCGGAGGTCCGGATGCAGATATAATACTGGCTTCAAGAGACTCATCTTCGGGAACTTATGAATATTTCCTGGAAGCCGTAATTCAAATAGATAAAACGGAAGACACAAATGAATTTGCAACAACCGCATTGGCTCTTCAATCAAATGCCGACATTGTGAATACCGTGACCACAACTGATAATGCCATTGGATATATCGGGCTTGGTTATTTGCAGGAGGCTCTTGATAAAGGGGCTAAATCAGTAATGGTTGAAGGTATCATACCATCTGTTGAGACTGTAAAGGATGGCACTTATCCGATATCCCGTGGCCTTTATAATTATTATCGTGAAGGTGATTTAAGTGAGATGGGTATGGCCTATCTTGATTTTATTTTAAGTGATGAAGGACAGGCAATTGCCCTTGATACTGGATTTGTACCGATGAAATAAATAGCAACGACATCAAAAGATAAACGTCTTACATCCAAAAGGGGTAATAAAGGGTAAACGGCGATGGGGCTATAGATTATAATGATTCTATAGCCCCGGTATTTTTTAAGATTTAAAGCGTAAGTCAAAAAATATCTGTTATAATATTATTTTAATGAAGAAGCTGAGATTAAAATTAAAAGGCGTTAAAAATTTTCTTATCGGCAAGTTCATTTTTATAAATGGGATCATTTCCATAATCATTTTAGGATTAATACTCACTTTTTTAGTTTATAATTCAATAAGATTTTTTTCCTCATATCCCTTCTTTGATTTTATTTTTGGGACCAGATGGTCCCCTACCGTGACTGAAAAATTTGGATTCGTGCCGCTTCTTGTTGGATCTCTGGAAATTGCTTTTGGCGGTATTCTGATAGCAATACCTCTGGGTGTGGGGGTAGCGATATATATAGGGGAACTGGCACCAAGGTATATAAGGGAATTTTTTAAACCGATTATCGAGGTACTGGCAACAATCCCATCAGTGGTTATAGGTTTTATCGGTTTAAAAACGATAGTTCCGCTGATAAAAAATGTCTTTAACTTGAGTATCGGCCTTACTGCACTTGCAGGTTCTCTGGCACTGGCTTTTATGAGTCTTCCAACTATTATATCTATTTCCGAAGATGCCATAAATGCAGTGCCTGTAAGGTTCAGGCATGCTTCGATTGCTCTGGGAGCAACAAAATGGGAAACAACAACAAGAACAGTATTTCCTGCAGCATCTTCGGGTATTGTTGCGGCAGTGATGCTGGGATTAGGAAGAGTAGTGGGTGAAACAATGACCGTCCTGATGATAACAGGGAATTCTCCCCGAATCGTATTTTCCTGGCTGCAGCCGGTCAGGACCATTACCGCTACAATTGCAGCAGAGATGGGGGAAACTGTCCAGGGAGGATTGCATTACTCTGCATTGTTTGCAATAGGTCTGATACTTTTCATTATGACTTTTTTGATCAATCTGGTGGCAGATAGATATGTAGCGAAAATAAGAAATTATTAATTTCATGAATTTAAAATGAAAAGCAGATATCTAAAACAAAACATCTGGTATTCAATATTACTTCTTTTAAGCATCATAGTTATCAGCTTTGTTTTTGGCATAATAATATACCTTTTTATAAAAGGAGGACCCGCCCTTAGCTGGGAATTCATATCTCAGAAACCGAGTGCGGGAATGCGCGAAGGCGGGATACTGCCTGCTATTTTAGGGACCCTTTATCTGATAATCGGCACGGTTATAATCGCTCTGCCCGTAGGAGTGTTTTCTGCTATTTATCTAAATGAATACGCCAGAAAAAATAGACTTACAAGGATCATAAGACTCTCGATCATAAATATGTCCGGCGTCCCTTCGGTAGTATTCGGGTTATTCGGGCTGGGTTTTTTTGTCATGTTTTTAAAGTTTGGTAAATCAATTCTTTCAGGTTGTCTTACTCTGGGATTTCTTATTCTTCCAATAATCATAACCGCGTCCGAAGAGGCATTAAAAAGTGTTCCTGATACATACAGGAATGCTTCATTTGCACTCGGAGCCAACAAATGGCAGACTGTCGTAAGGGTAGTATTACCGCAGGCACTTCCCGGTATAATCACCGGTTCAGTCATCGGTATCGGCAGGGCAGCTGGAGAGACAGCGCCTATAATCTTTACGGTAGTTGCATTTTCACAACCGAATCTTCCAAATTCGATTTTCAGTCAGGTAATGGCTCTTCCATATCACCTGTATGTACTGGCAACACAACTTCCCAATGCACCGGAGGACAAACAATGGGGGACCGCTCTTGTACTGTTAATAATAGTTTTGTTTTTTACCGTAATAGGAGCGGCTATAAGAGCAAGAGCAAGAATGAGAAGAAGAGAATAATAGAAAAATAAAGAAGCAGGCATTTTGCTAAACTGCATTGATTTTTCTTCTTTTATAAATTATCTCATTTACAAAGTTAATGATCAGAACCGGCACAATGGAACAGGTTATGATAAACAGCCAGTGATATATGTTCAGACTGGCCGTCTGGAACACACCCTGCAGCCAGGGAACATAGATTATTGCAATCTGCATCATTACCGATGTGATTATTGCGAAATTTAAGTATTTATTTCCCAGAATATGTTTTCTGAATATTCCCTTATTTTCAAACCGGAAATTGAATGTATGAAGCAACTGCGTTATGACCAGGGTAGTAAAAACAGAGGTTTGAAAAATTTCCCGATCATGAAGAAGGTGGTGAGTATTAAAAAGCAAAGGGCCGGTAAAATATATAAAAAGTGCCCCCATGGTCAGGATTATACCCTGCCAGAGGATCGTTACAAGTCCTCTCCTGCTCAAAATCTGTTCCTTTTTTTTGGTAGCCTTTCTATCCATAATATTTTTTTCGGGGGGATCTATTCCCAGTGCCATAGCCGGAAGTCCATCGGTTATCAGATTCATCCACAGGATCTGGACCGGCAGCAGCGGTATGTAAAGGAGTTCTCTTTCTCCGGTAATAATATATAGAATGTAATCACCCACAACTATTGCAATAAACATAAGAAGAACTTCCGATATATTGCATGACAGCAGAAATAATATGAATTTTTTAAGATTATCGTATATTATCCTGCCTTCTTTTATGGCCTTTACTATAGTCGCGAAATTATCATCGGTTAAAATCATATCACTTGATTCTTTACTGACATCGGTTCCAACGATACCCATCGCTACACCAATATCCGCTTTTTTAAGCGACGGAGCATCATTGATCCCATCACCTGTCATTGCTACGATATGTTGATTTTTCTTCAGGGCTTCTACAATTCTTACCTTATTGGAAGGGGAGACCCTTGCAAAGATCCGTATACCTTCTATTTGTTCTTCAAGTTCTTTTTCGGTCATCGAATCAAGTTCAATGCCGTCGATAATCTTATCTGACGGGCCAAGTATTCCCAGTTCTTCTCCAATGGCTCTGGCAGTTATCTTATGATCCCCGGTTACTATGATAATTTTGATATTGGCGTTCCTGCATTTTTTAATGGCATCATATACTTCCGGCCGCGGCGGATCTATCATTCCGACTATACCCAGATATACAAGGTCCTTTTCTGCCTCATTTATTTTTTTCTCATCCGGCAGGCTGTCCAGATATTTAAACGCGAAAGCAAGATTTCTCATCGCTTTTTCGGCAAGTGCATGATTTTCTTTAGTTATTTCATTCCGGTCGGTATCTGTAAGATTTTCAATTTCCCCATCCTTGAATATTCTGCTGCATTTTCCGGCGATCACTTCGGGAGCACCCTTTGAAAAAAGTATATACCTGTGACCGTTGTGGTTCTCATCGACAGGTATTTTATTAATGGTACTCATCATCTTGCGTTCGGAATCAAAAGGCTCCTCCAATTGTCTGGGGTAATCCTTTTCCAGATTAAATTTATCGATAGAATAAAAACTGCCCATCTCGATAAGAGCGGCCTCGGTAGGGTCTCCTTTTATTTGCCTGTTTTCTGTATTTGCATAATAGGCATCATTACAGAGAATCGAGTTCTTAATAAGAAGTTCCAGTGCCCGGGAGCCTTCCGGGTTTTTTAAATTTGAAATTATTTTATCGCTCCCGATATCGGCTTTGTTATATCTTTCTATAAAATCATTATAATCTTTGACCTCTTTCAGTCCTGCGTAAATCCGGCGTACCATCATTTTATTTTCCGTAAGTGTTCCTGTCTTGTCAGTACATATTACGGATATGCCGCCAAGTGTTTCGACAGAGCTTAATTTTCTGACTATGGCGTTGTTTTTCGCCATCTTTTGAACACCCAGTGCCAGTGATACGGTGACTATTGCCGGTAGTCCCTCAGGTATAGCTGCAACTGCGAGAGCTACGGCAACCAGCAGCATCTGGGCAACTGAATTACCCTTAAGTATTCCCGATAAAAAGACAATGGCACTTATAATGAGACAAATAATACCGATTTTCTTTCCTACGGTTTTTAATTCGATTTGCAGAGGAGTCTGCTCCTCTTCTGTCTGGACCATACTGGCAATTTTACCGATTTCGGTATTTTGTCCCGTGCCTGTGACAACAGCGATACATCTGCCTTTTGTAATAGTGGTACCGCTGAAAAGCATATTTCTTTTGTCGCCCGTGGCAAGACTTGTTTGATAAAGTGCCGAAATGGTTTTGCCCACAGGCATTGACTCTCCTGTTAGTATCGATTCGTTGGTCTGAAGATTTACATGTTCAATGATCCTGCAGTCTGCCGGCACCAGATCCCCTGCAGTCAGTTTGATGATATCGCCCGGGACCAGTTTTTTTGAATATATACTGCTTTCGCGGCCATCTCTTATTACGAGCGCTGAAGGCGAAGCAAGCTCTTTTAAAGCCTGGAGAGCTTTTTCGGCACGGAATTCCTGAACAAAGCCTAAAACAGAATTTATTATGAGGATAATAAGTATTACTATCGCATCGGTGATTTCCTTTATTATTATTCCGGAAATAAATGCTGCCGCAATAAGTATCCATATCATAAAGTCATTGAACTGGGAAATAAAAATCCTGAATGGCGTTCGTCCCTTTTTTTCTTCTAATTCATTATACCCGTATTCTTTAATTCGTTCTGCGGACTCTTTTTCGGTTATACCTTTCTTTATATCAGTGTCAAGTTTCTTTACGATGTCTTCGACAGATTTTGTATGCCACAATATTTCATTATGATTATCGGAGACGGATACGGATCCGGATCCGGATCCGTCAATTTTATTTTTGATTTTTAATCTCCTCTTGTTCAAGTCGTAACGTATATTAATAGGACAAATTAAATTTAAGACTGCGTGATATTAAAATATATATATATTATTGTATGTAAATTGTAAATGGCGAAGCTTATTTTTCACTCCAGATATCATGAAACATTTCCCATTCGCAAATATTATCTCTGATATATTTTTCCATGACTTTTATCACTTTTTTCATATTTCCGGCAATCAATAAATCTTTATCCCCTTCTCTTATCAGGTCGATTGGATTTTCGAATGTCAGGAGATGGTTGTATTTATCCTTTCTATGGATGAAACCCGGTATCAGCGGCGCACCTGATTTCAAAGCTATTTGTAAAGCTCCGGTAGGGAGGTAAGCAGTCTTACCGAAGAATTCAAATGGTCTGGCAGCCTGGCCCGTAGGATCCCAATCCGAAGGTATAGCAACTATTTCATTACTTTTTAGTATTTTAAAAATATTCAAAATTTTATTTATATATAGAGTCTTTAGTCCCTTGGATAACCTTTTTAGCTCAAAAAATCTTCTGGTAAACTTATTTTTTCTATACAGACTGATACCCCAGATATTGTATCCGTCTACAGCCAGTCTGCATGCACCCCATTCAAAATTTCCGATGTGTGCGGTGAAAATAACCACACCTTTTCCTTTTTTCAATGCACCGTCAAGGTGCTTGAGGCCTTTTATTTCCACTCTTTTTTTTAATTTTTCTTTGGAAAGGATGGGATATTTCAGGAAATCGGCAAAATTTTTACCACAGCTTACAAAAATCCTGGTTGTTATTCTACGAGTCTCTCTATCTTTCAGACCAAGATTAAGAACTTTAGAAACATTTTTTTTAACAGCATCAACGTTTTTACCCGTCAGCATCCAGAGCCAGACACTTAACCTTGCAATGAGGTATGTTACAGGGTAGGGAGTTGCAACTACAATAAATTCGATAATTTTATAGCCGATATATCCGAACATTGATACTCTCTTTCTTGAGTAGATATTGTATAATAATAATAAATTTTAATCATAAATCAAAGCTTTTAAAGAAATAATAAATCTATCGGAAATAGAATCTGTATCCATTATATATAAGGTAATAATAAAAGGAGTTTCTTATGACAAATTCAAAAAATGAAGTATCGGGCATTGACTCGATATTAAATTATTCTCCTACCGGGAAACCGGTTGTCAGTGTTTATCTATTAGTTGACCGGTCGAGAGTTGCAAAAAAAAGTTATCAAACCAGATTAAATTCCATGATTGCTGCCGGCAGGGAGAAACTGGAAACTGATGTCAACTTTGACAGAAGGCAGAAAAAGGAAATATCCGGAATCTTTGAAAGAGTTAAATCTTTTGTAAATGATAATTTTAAGGCTGATAATACAAGGACCCTTATAATTTTTTCCTCCGGAGATGGATTATGGGAGGTATTCAGAATACCTATAATAATGAGGTCAAAAATAATCATAGATCCCAAACCCCATACTCAGAACATAAGGTCGTTTATAAATAATTCCAAAAGGTATGGCGTTCTCCTGGTAAATAGAGAAAAGGCACAGATTTATTCTATATACCCTGGCGGGATCAGCGAGTATCTTGCGGCACTTATAAGTGATGTCCCCTCGAAGGTCAATTTCAGGAGCCAGGCTGCTTTAAGGGAGAAAAAGATTCTCGGCAGACTGGAAGATAAACTGCATCATTTCTTTAAGCTGATAAATGATAAGACAATGGAGCTTTTTAAAGATAAGAAATTTGATTATTTGATTTTAGGAGGCAGGAAAGAAATAGTTCCTAATTTTTCTAATTATCTGCACAGTTATTTGCAGTCAAGGCATATCGGAAATATCGATGCTGAACCCGATTCGAATATTACTATCATCAACGAAAAAGCCAATAAGGTTATAGACGGATTCGAGGCTAAAACAAAAAATAGTCTGGTGGAAGGACTTATCAGCGAATATAACCCTAACGGAATGGGCGTGCTGGGGATCGAAGCCGTAATAAAGTCTTTAATGACCGAGCAGATAAAGATTTTAATATATGACAGACAATTTATTCATAGCGGCTATATCTGCAGTTCGTGCCTGTATTTTACCATAGAAAAAAAAGATAAATGTCCTTATTGCGGGGGAGAGCCGGTATTTTATAATGACATAGTCGATGAAATTGTTGAAGATGCCTTGAATCAGGGCTGCGAGATTGTGGATATAGAAGGAAATGAGAAATTGTCAGAAGCGGGCAGCATAGGTGCGGTACTGCGGTATAAGTTATAAAAAATGCAAGGAGTTCCTATTTTGATTTTTGTAGTTCAGATAATTCTCTGGTAAATTGTCTTAGAGTTTTAAATTGTTTATAAACAGAAGCAAATCTTATATATGCTACTTTGTCGAGATTCTTCAATCTTTTTAAAACAAGATCTCCTATTTCTTTGGACTGGATCTCATTGGATGACATGTTGGAAATTTCATTTTCTATATCGTCCACAATCTTGTTTAGAACCCCGGTGCTTATATTCCTTTTTATGCATGCCCTGATAAGTCCGCTTAATATCTTATTTCTGTCAAAAGGCTGTCTGGTATTGTCTTTCTTTATAACGGCAATTGGCTGATTTTCCGGTCTTTCATAGGTGGTAAATCTTTTCCCGCATTTTTCACACATTCTTCTTCTTCTCACGCTGTCATTTGAATCGGTTAACCTGGAATCTATTACTCTGGTATCGGGATTTGAACAAAACGGACATTTCATTTTATATTCCCCTGAAAAATGGTTTAAATACTCTTCTAACTACAGGATTTATATCTCTCCTGTGTTGAGTATAATATGTTTTCAATAAGCTGTAACTTTTAATACTATATAATATAGTAACAAGTAATCCAAAAATCAGCCACCAGAAACTTCCCTCATAAATCCACAGGAAAAAGGAAAAGATAAAAAATGCAAAGGCTGTCGAGAGATAGGAGTCTTTAAGCGTGAAAAGAGCAATCGGTACAAATAGAAGGTAAAGGAAAGGGAAGGATACAGGGGAGAGATAAAGCAGACTTCCTATAAATGCGGCAATTCCTTTCCCGCCCCTGAAGCCAATATAAACCATCCAGTTATGTCCTATCAATGCAAAAACAACGGCAAGCATCGGAACGAATATATGATCCGAGAATTTATCGGCAAGGTATGCCACCAGTATTCCTTTGCCTGCGTCGATAAATATCACCATTACTCCTGCAAGCCTTCCTACACTGGTGAAGGTGTTCATACCGCCGATATTTTTACTACCCTTTTTACTGACATCTATACCTTTTATTTTTCCGGCTATATAAGCGGTCGGGAAAGAACCAATAAGATATGATATGAAAAGGATAAATATGGTATTCCAGTAAAAGTTTTGAAAGATCATCTCTCTCCTATAATTTATCGGGTATTATTAAAGATTTCTAGACAAAACAACTATCTGCTGATGACAGAGTGATTATATCATAAAGAAAATCCATTAAAAAATGAATAGTAATACCGGGAAAGATTACTTGTTTGAAAATATGGGATAAGATTCATATATCCTGTCAATGCATGTTTTCATATCGATACCCGGGCCAAGAACACCTTTCCAGAGATCTCCTTTTTTATCAAGTCTTTTGAAGATAGTCTTAATTGTAAAGCTTGAAGGATTCAGTTTTGGATTAATTTCTTTCCATAACAGTGGAGTCGAAACCGGAGCTCCCGCTCTTGGCCTGAGACAATATGGAGCAGCAATCGTATGTCCGATAAGATTCTGATAGCAGTCAATGTATACCCTGCCCTGTCTCTTTTTTGGTGACCGGACAAGACTCGTAATATCAGGTAACGACTGATTTATTATCAAAGCCAGAACTTTTGAGAATTCAAGTGCCTTATTATAACTATACCTGGCTTTAAGAGGTATATAGATATGAAGCCCTCTTCCTCCGGATGTTTTGCAAAATCCTTTTATTTTAATCTTATCCAGTATTTTTTTAGCAGTAATTGCTACCTCTATCACTTTATCGAAACTTATATCCTCCGGATCAAGATCAAGAATAAGAAAATCAGGCTTACGCAAAGTCTTGACACGTGATGCCCATGGATTGATTTCGATACATCCAAGATTTGCCATATAAAGAAGTGAATTCAAATCTTTACAAACGAGATAATTTATTATTTTACCGGTTGATTTGGAATAATGATCAAGTACTTTTATAAATGCAGGATAGGGGGGATCGATATCCTTCTGGAAAAAACTTTCTCCTTTGATGCCATCGGGGTGCCGGTTTAGAGACTGCGGCCTGTCTTTTATATAAGGAAGGATGAAAGAAGAGACATTTTTATAATATTCTATCAAATCTTTCTTTTTATATCCTTCCTCCGGCCAGTAGATTTTTTCAAGATTGGTTAATTTTACTTTCAAGGAAGAAAAATCGATACTTTTTGAGTCCATTGATTTTAAATCTTTTTTTGGATTTCTTAATTCTAAAATTATGCATTTTTCTCTGCCCCGGAAATTATTGAAACATCGGGTAAATACACTGGTAAGTCCTTCATGCTAATATTAGTTTGACCGTTGGGC
>JAQUOE010000002.1 GCA_028717265.1 Actinomycetota bacterium | reverse complement strand
TCCGATATTTATTGGAAATCTTGATTAGAATCCTTTCGATTCTGTTCATGTAATCTCTGGAAACAACGCTGTCTGTGACCACGCTATACCCAGTCATTCTCCTTAACCAGTCCATATTCTTCGAAGATATCCTTATAGTAAGGAGCATTATATGGTTCCATAAAATATGGTTTATTTTCAAATCCGTTTATAAGTAACCCTATTTCACCTCCTGCGTTAAATTTTACAGGACCAATGATTTTTTTGCATCCATTTTTCTTCAGATAATCCATTGCCTTATCAAGCAGTCTTAATGCCAGATCTTCATTTTCAATGGATTCAAATAATCCGAACCAACCAAATCTGTCATTATATTTTTCGTTATAATTATAATCAATAAAAGACATTACTCTTCCGGCTGGCCTGCCGTTGTTGTATGCGACAAAGAACTTGATCTGAATACGGTCAAAAAATGGATTTCTATTAATGATTCCCGGTATTCTGAAAAGCGTCGGATTAAGAGATTCTATTTCCCGAATAAATAGTGGATTTATTCTATTCGACTTCTTGCTTCCGTACCAGTCTATAAAATATGGAACGATAACGAACTCTTTTAATTTATTTAAATTCAAACTATTAAAAGAATCCGGTTTATACTCTCCAAGCTCTTTAATAAGGAACAAGCATTTCACCCTGTAACCTTACAAAAATTATAAATAGGGGTAATTATATGTGATAGCAGGGCACTTTACAATTATTTCGAGAATATTTGTTGTAATAATTCCTATGAGTATTGATATCATTATAAACCGGACATTAAATCATAGTTTTATAATAGAAAATTATTTCGTACTGATAAAATTCCGGCATAAATTTTAATTGATTATTAATTTTATTTTTAATAAAATAATGCAGATGTTTCAGGAATTTAAGCTCATTAAATAATTTCATTTTTATATAAAGTCAAGATACGTAAAAGGGAGGATTTTTATGGCTTTTATTCAAGATGCAGTATATTTTGTACCAATTCTCGGTGTAATAGGGTTGCTGACCATTCTCGCAATCTATATTTTCATATCCAGACAAAGTCCCGGTAATGAAAAAATGATAGGGATAGCCAATCAGATCAGAGAAGGGGCAATGACCTATATGAAACGGCAGCTGCTGTTTGTTGGAGTATTTGTCATGATTGTTTTTATCTTACTGGCTATCTTCTTGAAAGATAAAAATGTTCCTAATTTCGGCATTTACAGTGCAGCAGCGTATGCACTGGGGGGTATGACTTCCATGATTTGCGGTTTTATAGGAATGTCTGCAAGTACAAAAGCAAATGTCCGGACTGCAAATGCAGCTAATAAAAAAGGAATGTCCAGAGCTCTGGGTATTGCTTTTAATGGCGGAGCCATAATGGGGCTGGCAGTTGCAAGCGTTGGATTAATAGGATTCGGAGGCCTTTACTTGCTGATAATGAAGGTAACAGATGGAAATATATTGTATCTTGCTATTATGAATGGGTTTGCAATGGGTGCAAGTTCGGTTGCTCTATTCATGAGGGTAGGCGGCGGAATCTACACAAAATCAGCAGATGTCGGGGCCGATCTGGTTGGAAAAATAGAAGCAGGCATACCTGAAGACGATCCAAGAAATCCGGCTGTCATAGCCGATAATGTCGGAGATAATGTTGGCGATGTTGCAGGAATGGGAGCGGATCTATATGAAAGTTACGTAGGAAGTATTATAGCAAGTATCGCTCTTGCTGTTACAACAGGTTCTGCTGCTGCAGTATCCGGAATGGCCATTTCACAGAATCCCACTGCATTTGCAGTATTTCCTATATTTATAGCGGGAGCGGGTTTAATCGGGAGTTTATTTGCGGTATTAGCAATGAAAGTTCTGCAGAAATTCAACCCGCCTCTGGCATTAAGACTATCAACATGGATCGCAGCCGTTGTCATGCTGGCAATTGCATATCTTATATGTCCATTACTTGGTATTGATATAAAATTTGCTCACGCTGCTACCAGCGGTTGTGTAATAGGTATAATAATCGGTTTACTATCAGAATACTATACTTCCGGAAAATCAATAAAAAATATAGCAGAAACAGCCAAAACAGGGCCGGCTACTGTTATAATAAATGGCCTTGCAACCGGTATGCAATCAATAATTCTACCGGTAGTTGGTATTTGCGCCGCAATAGGAATAAGTTTTTATTTTGCGGGTTTATATGGAATTGCAATTGCTGCAGTAGGTATGCTTGGAACAATAGGTGTTACAATGGCAGTTGATGCTTATGGGCCAATAGCTGATAATGCCGGTGGTATAAGTGAAATGAGCGGATTGGGACCCGAAACAAGAAAAATTACCGACAGTCTTGATTCTCTTGGAAATACAACTGCTGCCATAGGCAAGGGATTTGCAATTGGCTCTGCGGCCCTGACTTCTTTAGCTTTATACGCAGCTTTCAGTCTGGCAGCCGGTATAGAAATAATTAATCTCACTGATCCAAAGGTTGTAATTGGAACATTATTAGGCGGTTTGGTCCCATTCTTTATAGCTTCAAGTACAATGAGAGCAGTCGGATCTGCTGCATTTAAAATGGTCGAGGAAGTCCGAAGACAATTTAGAGAAATAAAGGGATTGATGGAAGGAACTGCAAAGCCAGATACGAAAAGGTGCATTGATATTGCAACGAAAGCGGCAGTGATCAGAATGATAATACCGGGCTCCGTAGCAGTTATATTCCCTGCAGTAGTTGGTTTCACTCTGGGAAAAGAAGCACTGGGAGGTGCCCTTGCAGGAGCAACAGTTGTTGGGGTCATGCTGGCTCTGATGATGGCTAATTCAGGAGGTGCATGGGATAATGCCAAAAAGTATATCGAAGGAGGAAACCTGGCAGGCTTTGGTAAAAAAAGCGAACCCCATAAAGCAGCGATTGTTGGCGATACGGTAGGGGATCCATTCAAGGATACATCGGGTCCGTCTATGAATATTTTAATAAAATTGATGTCAATAGTAAGTCTTGTTCTGGCACCTTTATTAAAAAATGCCACTTCATTGATTGACTTAATAAAATTTTAATCAATCTGAAGAAAAAATTGAAAATGCGCAGGTGAAGAAAATGCATCTGCGCATTTTTATTTTTTGACTATTTTTTCATGGTTCAATCAAATTTCCAGTAAGATTTAAAATTATTTGTATTTATGATATTTTAATCATATGAAAAATGATATAAACAAAATAGTGGAAGAATTACTTAATAGTTTTAGGGAAGGAAGAATAAGCAAAGAAGATGCGATCTTAAAAGTAAAAGAATTATATTTCGAAGACATTGGTTTTGCGAAGATCGATCACCACCGCCTGCTTCGCAGAGATTTTCCGGAGGTTATATATGGAGACGGCAAGACCCCGGATCAGATTTTAGAGATAGCAAAAAAAATATTAAAATATTCGCCTGTGCTTCTTGTCACCAGAACCAATATGGAAACTTACGGCCTTTTAAAAAAAGATATAGAGAATCTGGAATTTAACGAAACATCGAGTATCATTTATACGCCGCTTGGCATCCCGGATGATAAGTTAAGTGAAGGAATTACCGTGATATGCGCGGGAACTTCGGATATAAGTGTTGCGGAAGAAGCTGCGGTGACAAGCTATCTAATGAAAAACAAAGTGGCAAAGGTCTATGATATAGGAATTGCGGGAATACACAGACTAACAAGTTATAAAGATGAACTAAACCGATCCAATGTCATTATAGCAGTTGCCGGTATGGAAGGAGCATTACCCGGAGTTGTGAGCTCAATGGTAAACTGTCCGGTAATAGGCGTCCCTACCAGCAAAGGATACGGTTCAAGTTTTAAAGGATTATCACCACTTCTGACGATGTTGAATTCCTGCAGCCCGGGAGTCGTTGTGGTAAATATAGACAATGGCTTCGGAGCAGGTTATGCGGCTGGAATCATTAACAGGGCAATTAAAAGAGAGGAAACCGATTAAAAAGTTTTATAAATGAATCGGATTTTTCTATGACAGATGTATTATTTATCGGGATATATTATAATTATAAAAAACAATAAAAGATTTCAGGATATTTATGGTCGAATTAGATTCTAAAAAAGAAAAATTAGGTCAGATAATTCTAAACAAGAGCATCATAACCAAAGAACAGCTCAAAGAAGCACTGGATATCCAGAAAAATACCGGAGAAAAACTGGGAGAGATATTGATAAAAAAAGGGTATATCTCCGATGATACCTTAACAGAACTTGTATCATTCCAGAGAGGTTTTGAGTCTGTAGATTTAGATAAAATACAGGATAAGATCGATCCTTCGATAGCAAATCTGATCTCGAAAGATTTTGCATTTAAAAGGAAGGTGTTCCCATTCGAACTAAGAGATAATAACCTGTCTGTAGCGATGACTGATCCGAGAGATATAAATGTCATTGGTGAAATAAGGATGCTTACAGGTTATAACGTAAGGCCATATATCAGTACCAAAAAGAATATTGAGGACATCATAAGGTTATACACCTCGGATGATTACAGTCTGAAAGAAGTCCAGGAAATAATAAAAGACGAGGACTTTACCATAGGTAAAAAATTCGAGGAGGACCTGGTTGAAAAAAATCCTCTTGTGAGGCTTGCGAATCAGATCATACTAAAGGCAATATCACTGCGGGCAAGCGACGTGCATGTCGAACCGCAGGAAAAGAATTGCACAATAAGATTCAGAATAGATGGTGTATTACAAAAAATAAAAGATGTTCCTAAAACGGTACAGCGGCTTCTTATTTCGAGATATAAAATAATGGGCGGCATGGATATAACCGAAAATAGACTGCCGCAGGACGGCAGAAGTTCCATCAATTACAGTAACAGGATAATTGATTTAAGGCTGGCTTCGATACCTACCGTTTTTGGAGAAAATATTACCATAAGAATATTGGATAGAGACGAGTCAGTTTTCGATATTAAAAAGTCGGGGATGTCCGAAGAAGAGGTACCAAAATATTTAAAAATGATATCTGTGCCCCATGGAGCAGTCGTCATAACGGGTCCTACAGGATCAGGAAAGACTACCACTCTATATTCAAGTTTGAATCATATTTCAAGTGTGGAAAAAAAGATATTCACTATTGAGGACCCTGTTGAATACAGGTTTCCGCAAATAATGCAGGTTCAGGTAAATACTAAGATAGATATGACTTTTTCAAGGGGACTGCGGGCAATGCTCCGAAGTGATCCGGATATAATTCTGATAGGAGAGATAAGAGATATAGAAACTGCAAGGATAGCAGTAGAAGCGGCAATTACCGGTCATCTGGTTCTGACCACTTTGCATACCAATGATGCTCCATCAAGCCTTACAAGGCTTCTGGAAATGGGAGTGGAATCATATATGATATCATCTGCGATTACCGGCATAGTGGCTCAGAGATTGGTGAGAATATTATGTGATAATTGTAAAGAAGAAATAGATTTACCTGATTCCTCGTTTAATGAAGAAATTAAACGTATATTAAAAGGTAAAAAGATTTTTAAAGCAGTCGGATGCAAAAGATGTAACTTCAGCGGTTATCTGGGAAGAACAGGTATATATTCGTTACTGGAGGTTACAAAAAGAATCAGAGAGATGCTTTTAAATAGAAAAAGTACGGATGAGATCAGTGATGCTGCCAGAGAAGAGGGCATGAAAACCCTCCTGGAGAGTGGAGCCTATAAAGTTGCAGAAGGAATAACTTCCCTTGAAGAGCTATACAGGGTTGTTTATTAATTTTAAATAATTTCAATTCAATACCTTAAGTCAAATAAATAATAAGATTTTTTAGAATGAAAAAAGACAATTTCGTCCATTTGCATGTCCATAGTGAATTCTCATTGTTAGATGGCGCTTCCAGAATACAAAAATTAATCGAGAAAGCCAGCCAGTATGATATGCCTGCTCTGGCATTGACCGACCATGGCGTCATGTATGGGGTTATTGAATTTTATACGCAGGCAAAGAAAATGGGTATAAAACCGATAATAGGCTGCGAGGTATATCTGGCACCCAAAAGCAGATTTGAAAAACAATCTGAAAGAGAAAAAAAGGAAGGAAACTTTTATCATCTTACTTTGCTCGCAGAAAATAACCAGGGTTACCACAATCTGATGAGGCTGGTCAGCATGGGATTCCTGGAAGGTTTTTATTATAGACCAAGAGTTGATAAAGAACTGCTGAGTAAATTCAAAGAAGGTTTGATTGCTCTTTCCGGATGTATCTCCGGCGAGATTCCCAAATATATTATTTTGGATCAAATCGAAGGTGCAAAAAAAAATCTGGAACAGTATCTGGATATTTTTGGTAGAGATAATTTTTTTTTGGAACTTCAGGATTCAGGAATTCCGGAACAAAAGAAAGTAAACGAAGTCTTACTTAAATTATCTTCTGAATATAATATTCCGCTTGTTGCAACAAATGATGTGCATTATTTAAATAAAGAGGACAGTAAAGCTCATGATGTCCTGCTCTGCATACAGACAGGCTCAACAATAAATGAAGCCGGACGTATGAAGTTTCCGACAGATGAATATTATTTCAAGAGTTCCGATCAGATGAGAGAACTTTTTAAACAGTTTCCGGGCGCCATTAAGAACACTCTGGAGATTGCCGAAAGATGCAATGTAAATATAAAGTTTGACATGAACCTCATACCATCCTTCGCTATTTCCGATGGATTAAGCTCAGATGAATATTTAAAAAAACTATGTTATCAGGGCGCAGGGAAAAGATATGGCGACATTACCCCGGATATTGACAGAAGAATAAAAAAAGAACTGGAAGTCATAGAGAAGATGGGATTTTCCGAATATTTTCTAATAGTATGGGATCTAATCAACTATGCTAAAAATAATAACATAAGGGTGGGGCCGGGAAGAGGTTCGGCAGCGGGCAGTATAGTTTCTTATATCCTGGGCATAACCGATATCGAACCTTTAAAATACGGACTATTGTTTGAGAGATTTTTAAATGAGGAACGTAAAAGCATGCCCGATATCGATATAGATTTTTGTTACGAAAAGAGAGACGAAGTCATCAAGTATGTCACTAAAAAATATGGCGATAAAAGGGTTGCCCAGTTGATAACTTTTGGAACGATGGCAGCCAGACAGGCGATAAGGGATGCCGGAAGAGTAATGGAAGTTCCCTATGCGGAAGTCGATCGAATAGCAAAAATGGTTCCTATGGAATTAAATGTGACAATTAAAGACTCGCTGGAAATGGTTCCGGATTTAAAGGAGATTTATGAAAACGACATGAGAATAAAAGAAGTAATCGATACGGCTATTTCCCTTGAAGGAATTTCCAGACAGGACTCGATCCATGCTGCAGGAGTTGTAATATCTTCGGAAGAGCTTTATAACTATACGCCCATACAAAAAGAAAATGAGGGCGATATTGTTACTCAATACAAGATGGAAGATATTCAAAAAATAGGACTGCTTAAGATGGATTTTCTTGGACTGAAAACACTATCGCTGATAGATAAGACACTATTTTTAATTAAAAAAACTAAGAATATTGATATAGATATAAATAAAATCGATCTTGATGATAAAGAGACTTTCAGGATGCTGAGCGAAGGCGAATGTCTCGGAGTGTTCCAGCTTGAAAGCTCGGGGATGCGTGAACTGGTAATAAATCTAAAGCCGACTAAATTCGAAGATCTTATTGCTCTTCTGGCATTGTACAGACCGGGTCCGCTTCAAAGTGGCATGGTAAGTGATTTCGTTGAAAGCAGAAATGGCAGGAAGAAGATTAGCTACCCGCACCCATCTCTGGAGAAAATACTGGAAAGTACATATGGGATCATTCTGTATCAGGAACAGGTCATGAGTATTGCATCGGACCTGGCTGGTTTTAGCATGTCGGAGGCAGATATTCTGAGAGGGGCCATAAGCAAGAAAAAAAGAAGTTTGCTTTCAAAACAAAAAAATAAATTTATAGAAGGAGCCAAAAACAAAGGGATAGATGAGAAAATATCCCTGAAAATATTCGAACTGGTTAATCATTTTGCAGAATATGGATTCAATAAATCGCATAGTGCCGCATATGCCATGATCTCATATCAGACAGCTTATCTTAAAGCAAAATATCCTGTAGAATTCATGGCCGCCCTGCTCAGTATCAGGATGGGGAGTCAGGAAAAAGTGGCCCAGTATGTAAATGAGACCAGAAGAATGGCTATCGAAGTACTTCCACCTGACATCAATGGAAGTTTTACGGATTTTACAGTAGTAGAGAATTCTATAAGATTCGGGCTTTCGGCAATTAAAAATGTCGGGATGAATGTTATCGAATGTATTGAAAAAGAAAGGAAAAAAGGCGGTAGATTCGATAATTTCATCGATTTCTGTGAAAGAGTCGATAGTAATGTACTAAACAAAAAAACGCTTGAGAGCCTGATTAAAAGCGGGACCTTCGATTCTCTTGGCCAGAGCCGCAAACATCTTCTGGAAAATTATGAAAGAATAACGGAAGAAACCCTGAAGATCAGAAGGGACAGGGATCTTGGACAATTCTCATTATTCGATATCGGTGATGGTCAAAAAAAAGAAATGATGCTGAACGGAGTCTATCAAACCGAGGAGAAGTTCCAGGAGTTTTCTAAAAAAGAGTTATTGAACTTTGAAAAGGAAATGCTGGGTCTTTATATCTCAGGGCATCCTTTATTCGAATACGAAGACTCTCTTTCCAGGGTGACTCCGATAGAAGTCCTTACTGATGTAGAAGACAAAACAAATATAGCCGTTGGCGGAGTAATAACTAAAATAAAGACCATATACACAAAGAAGGACCAGCAGATGTGTTTTTTGGACCTGGAGGATATAGGTGATAGTGTAGAAGTAATAGTATTCCCCTCAGTTCTTATTAAGTGCAGGGGAATAATAGCGGAAGATAAGATTGTAAAAATAAAGGGAAAACTGGATAAAAAAGAAGACCAGCTGAAGATCATCGCGAATGAGATAGAAGAGCTGGAAAAAGATAAGGTATTAAACAGGGATCAGAAGGAATTAATAAGCGATAAAAACGGCAGAATAATTTTTTCAGCAAAAAAGAACGATCTTGACAGGGATTTTATAAACAGGTTTTATGATATATTAAAAAAATATCCGGGATTCCATGAAGTTGAGTTTAGAATAACAGATGACAGCGGGGAAGATACGGATAAGATATATAAACTCCCTTCCGCATACAGAATAGATTTAAACGAATCCCTTAAAGAAAACCTTAAGGAAGTTTTTTCGGATAAAATTAACTGGGACAGGGTATAGATAAAGAAATAGAAGGAGAGATGAATTGTATGCATGATTTAAAATTTGCGGTCTTAGGTGCAGGCCATGGAGGGAAAGCGGTAGCCGCTCATCTGGCAATAAAAGGTTTCAAGGTAAACATTTACAACAGAACATTTTCAAGAATTCAACCAATAAAAAAGATGAAGGGGATCGAGCTTGAAGGTGAAATAAAAGGTTTTGGTAAACTTGATATAGTAACCAGTGACATCGAGAAGGCAATAAAAGATGTGGATATAATCATGGTTGTTGTGCCGGCAAATGCCCATGCTTTTATTGCCCGCCTGTGTGCCCCATATCTAAAAGAGAATCAGATAGTAGTATTGAATCCCGGAAGGACGTGTGGTGCTCTGGAATTTTTGAATGTTTTACGGAAAGAAGGCAATAATAAGGATATTACGATAGCCGAAGCACAGACTTTTATTTATGCAAGCAGAGGCATGGGCCCGGCTGCGGCAAGAATATTCAGAATAAAACAGGCAATACCCGTAGCTGCGATATCTTCAAAAAAAACCGAAATGGTGGTCAGGAAATTAAACGAAGCATTCCCGGAGTTCATCCCTGCAGGGAGTGCGATCGAAACAAGTTTCAATAATATGGGTGCGGTTTTCCACCCTGCAATTACAATACTTAATATCAGCCGCATAGAGTCTACTCTTGGAAATTTTCAATTTTATATAGAAGGTGTAACGCAGTCAGTCGCAAAAATCCTGGAAGCAGTGGATGAAGAGAGAGTATTGGTTGCAAAAAAATTAAAGTGTGCCAATATATATTCGGCTATTGAATGGTTATCGATGGCTTATAATGTGGTTGAAGATAATCTGTTTGATGCGATTCATAGTAATCCCGGTTATGTGGGAATTATGGCTCCAATAACTATAAATATCAGATATATAACCGAAGATGTCCCGATGAGTCTGGTGCCGATTTCTGAATTCGGAAAGATCCTTAAGGTAAAAACTACAATAATCGACTCACTGATCGATATAGCTAATTCCATATTCAAAAAGGACTTTAGAAAGATAGGCAGGAATATTTCCTCGCTTGGCCTGGAGGGATTAAACCTGGACGAGATAAGAGACATTCTAACCAAAGGTAAAAGTAAGTTATAAAGTTATGAAGAAGATACTGGGTGCCTGTATCGGAAGCTGCATACATGTGGCAGGGATTTTGAATTTTTTAAAATTATCCGAAAAACATGGCTACAATACAATGTTCTTGGGTTCTGCGTGCAAAATCGATTGTTTGAAGCAGGAAATAGATGAGTATGATCCTGATATAGTAGCTGTAAGCTACCGGCTTTCACCGGAAAGTGTCATGCCGGTACTTATGGAATTAAAAAAGAAAATAATCGATGAACCGTATCTGTCGAAAAAAGTGTTTATACTGGGAAGTACGAAACCTGTTGCTGATGTTGCTAAAAAACTTGGGATTTTTGATGTTATTTTTACCGGTGAAGAAAGCGTAGAGGAAATCGAAAAATTTTTAGGTAAAAAGAAAGTATTTGCAAAAGGCAGAATCCCTCCTCAAAATGTTTTAGAAAGAATCAAATACAACAAACCTTTTCCCGTGATACGGCATCATTTCGGCAGGCCGTCTCTTGATGAAACCGTTAAAGGAATAAAGGAGATCTCGCTGAGCGAAGTTCTGGATGTAATATCTATTGGTCCGGATCAGAATACTCAGGAATTTTTTTTCAATCAGGACGAAATGGATCCCGGGCAGGATGGTGCAGGAGGGGTTCCTCTGAGAAGTGAGAAAGATTTTAAAAATCTGTATCTTGCATCCCGGACCGGCAATTATCCGCTGATGAGATGCTATAGCGGCACAAATGATATCTTGAAAATGGCAAAAGTCCTTCTTGAAAATATAAATAATGCATGGTGTGCCGTTCCGCTTTGCTGGTACAATGAACTGGATAATAGAAGTGAAAGAGAATTGGAACAGTCGATAGCCGAAAATCAAGCAGTAATGAAATGGCATGCGGCAAGAAATGTTCCGGTAGAAGTCAACGAATCCCATCACTGGAGTCTGAGGTATTCACCTGATTCCGTTGCTGTGGCAGCGGCGTACATTGCTGCTTACAATGCCAAGATAATGGGGGTAAAAACTTATATCTCCCAATATATGTTTAATACTCCATCGGAAACATCGTTTTCAATGGATCTGGCTAAAATGCTTGCTAAAATAGAGCTTATAGAGTCTCTTCATGATAATAATTTTACAACTATCAGGCAGACAAGGGCGGGATTATACAGCTACCCTGCCGATCTTGATAAAAGTAAAGGGCAGCTGGCTTCTTCTACTTTTCTTCAAATGCAGCTTAACCCTGACATTATCCATGTTGTTGCATATTGTGAAGCGGACCATGCCGCCAGGCCTGAAGATATTATAGCAAGTGTGAAAATTGCCAGAAAAGTCATAGAAAATTGTTTATACGGCTGTCCCGATATGAAGGAAGATAAAACGGTAAAAGATAGAAAAGCCGAATTGATTACAGATGCAAAGTTGATCATAGATAAGATAAAAATGTTGGGCAGAGATGGAAAAACCGGGGATCCCCTGGTTTCTCCGGCAATAATCTCAAAAGCAATAAGGTCAGGGATTCTGGATGCTCCGCATTTATTCGGAGTCAGGGCAGCAAAGGGGACGATCAGGACCATGTTTTTGAATGGCAAATGTGTAGCCGTGGATGAAAAATGCAGGCCCATACCGGAAAAAGACAGATTGGACAGGATATCTGAAAAATTTGAAAATTAAACCTTTTTTTAAAACATTGTAGTATGATAAAATACTTACTTTATATATAAATCCCGGGGGTCCGTAAACAATGTTTGAGAATAAAAAAGACAGTCAAATCGTAAGGCTGCCTTTCGGATTAAGAGATATATTCCCCTTTGAAATAGAAGAAAGAAACAGGATAAAAGAAATTATCGCAAGAGAGTTCAAATTGTGGGGTTATGGTGAAGTTTACACTCCTGTAATCGAATATACAAAAAATATTTCAATCGGGGCAGGTAAAAATTGGAAAGATAAGTTGATCAATTTTTTTGATGTCGACGGAAATCCCGTATCCCTTAGAACCGACATGACCATTCCGGTGGCAAGACTTACGGGAATGCGGATAAAAAGAAATCAGCTACCGGTAAGGTTTTGTTATTTTGCAGATTCTTTCCGGCAATCCGATATACAAAAAGGTATAAGGAGAGTTTACAACCAGGCTGGTATCGAGTTTATCGGCTCTTCGAATGCCTTAATGTCAGATATAGAAATTCTTATCATATCAATAAATATTTTAAACGGACTGAATTTACGTGATTATAAAATAGGTTTAGGGCACATCGGATTTATAGAGGGATTGTTCGACTGGTTTGAACTGGATATGAAAGACAGGGAACACATAAGAAAGAAAATCGTTGTGAAAGATTTTGTATCACTGGAAAATTTTTTAAGCAAGAAAAACAAAGGCAAAGCAGAAATTTTTTTGAAATTAATACAGCCGGAGAGCAGTATCGAAAAAATATCAGGTATGGTTTCAGGAATAAAGGAAAAAAAAGTAATTAAAAGCCTGGATTACATAAAAAAAATATACGGTATTCTGAAAGGACTTGATTATGAAGGATGCCTCGTAACCGATTTCAGTATTATAAGGGATTTTGATTATTATACAGGGCTTTTATTCGAGGTTTATCAATCGAATATAACCGATATAATAGGAAGCGGCGGCAGATATGACGGACTGATAAAAAAATTCGGATTGGATGTTCCTGCGACCGGATTTGCTCTGGATATAGATCTGACACATAAAGCGGTTGATGAAATAGAACTCAAGGAAAAATTAAAGATCTTAATAAAAGGTGTAAATAATGATAATGCCGTGGAATTATTGGCATTTGCAGACAAGTTGCGCGCCAGGGGTATTATAGCGGAATTATCCTTTGAAGATACATCTGATATGGAAAGTTTTGCCAGAGAAAAGAATTGCGAGTTGATTATTGAATTCGAAAAGGGCTTAAAAAATATAAAGATAAAAGATCTTAAAAATAACATGACGAAAATTAAAACAATGACCGGGTTCTTAAAAGAGATGAAAGATGAAAAAAGGAATTAAGATTGCGATCCCAAAAGGCTATTTGTTTGATAAGTGCGTGGATATATTAAGCAGAGCGGGGTTTGAAGTAAAATCTCTTGTGAAAAATAACAGAAAGCTTTCCGTATATTCCGGAGAAGATGCAATGCAATATATAATATCGCGTCCCATGGATGTTCCGGTTTACGTGGAACACGGCGCATGCGATATAGGATTTTCGGGTAAGGATATACTGATGGAAAAAGAAAGCAAAGTGTATGAACTACTTGACCTGAAAAATGGAGAATGCAGGATAGTCCTGGCAACTCTAAAAGATCAGCTGGAAAAAGTAAAAGAGAAGTACAGGCATTTCGGCTCTATAAGAGTTGCGACAAGTTACCCTAATATTGCGAAAAAATATTTTGACAGCAAAGGAATGCAGGTAGAAATAATCAAACTTTATGGCTCGGTAGAACTGGCACCTGCTTTAGGAATTGCAGATGAGATACTGGATATTACAGCTTCGGGTAAAACTCTGGAGGAGAATGATTTAATGGAAATGGAAGAAGTTGTTATTTCGACTACAAGGTTGATTGCAAATATTACGAGTTATAGGGTCAAATATGATTTAATAAGTAAATTTATGAATAAAATTAAAAATGTAATAAAATAAAAGAATGGAAAGAAAAACAAAAATATTCAGAAAGACAAAAGAAACCGATATCAGGCTTGAATTTGACCTGGATGGCAACGGGGAATCCGATATAGAGACTTCCATACCTTTTTTTAATCATATACTGGAAAGTTTTACAAAACATGGCAAGTTTGATATGAAACTCAGGGCCTCAGGTGATCTGAAGGTGGGCAGTCATCATCTGGTAGAGGATGTGGGCATTTGTCTTGGAAAAGCTATTTCGGACTGTTTAAAAGATAAAAGCGGGATAAAAAGATTTGGACATATTTTGTTACCCATGGATGAAACGGAAATAGCCATATCTATCGATGCAGGCGGAAGAGCCTATCTTAGATACAATGTAGATATAGATTATGAAAAAATTGATGGGATGGAAACTGTTATGGTAGAAGATTTTTTCAGGGCTCTGGTCAGCAATAGTTTTATTAATCTTCATATAAATAAAAATACCGGATTGAACTCCCATCATATAGCAGAAGCGATCTTCAAGGCTTTTGGTATAGCGCTGTATGATGCGACAAGATTATCGGGTATAGATACCGTACCTTCAACCAAAGGTATATTATAAGAGCGGATATTGATTAGGGAGTCAGTACTTATTTATAAATCAAGAAATAAAAAACCGGTTTATGGTGCAATGGAGTAAAAATGTATATCGCAATTATAAATTACAATATGGGAAATATCAGCAGTGTTGAAAATGCTTTTAAAAAAGTTGGTGCAGATATAAAGGTGACGGGCAATGCAAAAGAGATAAACAATGCCGCAGCACTGGTGCTGCCCGGCGTAGGTGCATACAGAGATGCATATAAAAATCTTGAGGAATTGGGCATTATAGAAACTTTAAAAGATAATATGAGAAAGAAAATCTTTCTGGGGATATGCCTGGGTATGCAGCTGCTGTTTGAATATAGCCTGGAAAACGGCATAAATACAGGGCTGGGTATATTGAAAGGCTCTGTCGAGAAAATACCATCGGTTGTAAAGGTACCGCATATGGGATGGAACCAGTTAAACATACTAAAAAAAGAAAGTAAAATATTTTACGGAATAGAGGAAGGAAAAAATTTTTATTTTGTTCATTCCTATCATGTGATTCCGCAAAAAAAATGTATCATAAGCAGTACGGCTGATTATGGAATGGAAATAGTGGCAGGTATAGAATATGAAAATATTTACGGTTTCCAATTTCATCCGGAAAAAAGCAGTATGAGCGGTTTAAAGGTCCTGGAAAACTTTTGGAACATGATTAAGGAAGGAAGATCGTGATAATAATACCTGCAATAGATCTGATAAATGGCGCATGCGTGAGGCTGACAGGAGGCAGTTTCGGAAACCTGAAGAAATATTTCGATGATCCGGTGGAAGCTGCTGAAAAATGGAAGCAGGAGGGCGCGGATTGGCTGCATATAATCGATCTGGATGGTGCACGGACCGGAAAGCAACAGAATCTGAATGCTGCTCTTGAAATAAAACAAAAGATAGATATAAAAATACAATATGGCGGCGGAATAAGGGATTATGAGACAATTCAGGATGTTCTTAATAATGGCATAGATAAGGTCATACTGGGAACAAGAGCAATAGAAGATAGGGATTTCCTTAAAAAATGCATTTCCGGTTATAAGAATAAGGTTATAATTAGTCTTGATTATGGTATAAACGGGATGGTATTTAAAAACGGCTGGCAGGAAGAAACAGCAATCAGTATTTTTGAATCAGTAAAAAAAGCGGAACAGTCCGGTGCAGAAGAGGTGATTGCCACAGATATATCAAGAGACGGGACACTGGAGGGAATTAATATAGAATTTATTAAAAAAATTTTAAAAAGTTCCGGAATGAAATTTATAATTGCCGGGGGCATAGGCAGGATAGGGGACGTCATCGATTTAAAGGAAATCGAAAATATGGGGATTTCCGGTGTAATAATAGGGAAAGCATTATATGAAGGGGAAAATAAAATCAATTTAAGGGATGCAATAAGGATTGGAGCATAAAAAGATGATAACTAAAAGAATAATCCCATGTCTGGATGTTGATAAGGGCAGAGTTGTAAAAGGGATTCATTTTATAGATATAAAAGATGCGGGTGATCCTGTGGAACTCGCGGCTTTTTATGACAGAGAAGGTGCCGATGAAATAGTTTTTCTGGATATAACAGCTTCTCATGAAAAAAGAGGAACGGTAGTAGATCTTGCCAGTAAAACTGCTAAAAAAGTATTTATACCATATACTATAGGAGGGGGTATAAGTAAAATAGAGCATATACGTGAAATATTAAAAAAAGGTGCGGATAAAATCTCTATAAATACTGCCGCAGTCGAGGATCCCTCTTTGATAAGCAGGGCGGCCGGGATCTTCGGAAGTCAGTGTATAGTGATTGCAATAGACGCAAAACGCAGGGATAAAAATTTCTGGGAAGTATATATAAACGGAGGAAGGACACCAACAGGCATGGATGTATTCGAATGGGCGAAAAAAATAGAAGAACTGGGTGCCGGCGAGATTCTTCTCACAAGTATGGACAGGGATGGGACAAAGGACGGTTATGATATCGAACTTACAGGAGGAGTGACTTCTATGGTAAACATTCCCGTCATAGCTTCAGGTGGTGCAGGGAAACTGGAACACTTAAAAGATGTAATAAAATATGCCGGTGCCGATGCAGTTCTTGTTGCATCTATTTTTCATTACCGGCAGAATACGATAAGGGATGCAAAGGAATATTTAAAGTCCGAAGGAATAAATGTAAGGCTTTAAATAGAAAATTATTAAAATAAATGGGTGAATTGATATTATGGGAAAAAATAATAAAACCGGTAAAGAAAATAACGATAAAGTCGGTCTGGTCCCGGCCATTATTCAGGATTATAAGACAGGCAAGGTTCTAATGCTTGCATATATGAGCAGACAGTCCCTCACAAAAAGTCTGGATACCGGATTAACGTGGTTCTGGAGCAGGACACGAAAAAGTTTATGGAAAAAAGGCGAATCATCCGGGAACATACAGAAGATAAAAACTATAAAATATGATTGTTATGGAAATTCTCTGCTTATAAGTGTGGAACAGGAAGGAAATGCCTGCCATACAGGAAATAAAAGCTGCTTCTACAGAAAACTTAAAGATATCGAGGAGGATCTGGATTTTGATAAATATTTCAAGGAAAGCCCAAAAGAGAATATACTGAACGAGTTATATAGCATCATAGAAGAAAGAATAAGAAATAAAATTTCGGATTCATATACATATTCGCTTCATAAAAAAGGACTGGATGAAATAATAAAAAAATTCGGAGAAGAAAGCATGGAGATTGTTCTGGCTTCGAAACACCAGGGCAAGAAGGATATGATAAACGAAATATCCGATATGTTCTATCATTTGCTGGTACTGATGGTTGAAAAAAAGATTACTCTGGAAGAAGTGTTTGGCGAATTAAAAAGCAGGAGAAAGTAAAGGAGTGAGCGCTATGGATGAAAAAAGAAGAATCGCAATTTTAACAAGCGGCGGAGATGCAAGCGGGATGAACGCTGTTATAAGAACGGTTACCAGATATGCGATATATTGCAACCTGGATGTCTATGGATTTTATGAAGGATATAAAGGACTGATTGCAAACGATTTTACGGTACTGGATCTCAATTCGGTAGGAGGAATCATAGATAGAGGCGGCACTTTCCTTTATTCTGCAAGGTCGGAAGAATTTAAAAGTAAAAAAGGGCAGGAAAAGGCTATAGCCAATCTGAAGAAAAACGGGATCGAGGGAATGATCGTAGTCGGCGGAGACGGATCTTTCAGAGGGGCCTATGATCTTCATAAACAGGGAATTCAGGTAGTCGGAATTCCTGCTACAATAGATAACGATATTGCCGGAACCGACAATAGCATAGGTTTTGATACGGCACTTAATGTAATAATCGATATAATCTCTAAAATCAGAGATACCGCATCTTCTCATGAAAGAATATTCGTAGTAGAGGTTATGGGGAGAGAATCCGGAATAATAGCAGTTAACACAGGGGTTGCCTGCGGAGCCGATTACATATTGATTCCTGAAATAGAAGTCGATCTGGTCAAGATTGCAAATGATATAAAAAATCATAGAGAAGGTAAGAGGCATACGCTGATAATAGTTTCAGAAGGAACATGCAGCGCAGGTGATGTTGCCTCCTCTATTAAATTACTTGTGGGTCATGAAGTCAGGGTGTCGGTACTTGGACATATACAGAGGGGAGGTTCTCCTTCTGCTATGGACAGGATACTTGCAGCGGAATTTGGTAAAAAAGCGGTGGATCTTTTACTGGAAAATGAGAGTGGTTGTATGGTCGGTATTAAAAGTATGAAAATAGAAACATCGAAATTTGAAGATATTTTTGAGATAAAAAAAGGCATAGACGAGAATTTATATAAACTCGCTCATATACTTGCCCTGTGAAAATATTGTTATGGTGCCGAAGGTCGGGGTCGAACCGACACGAACCTCGCGGTCCACTGGATTTTGAGTCCAGCGCGTCTGCCAGTTCCGCCACTTCGGCGCTCTAAAATAATACAATTTATCGGAATTATTATCAAGAATTGCGTTAAATTAAAGATCTGAGTGCTGTCTTCTTTAGAAAACAAATTGCCAATCTTTTTTGAATATCCCCGAATTTGATGTAAAATTAATATTTGGAGAATTAAAAAAGTAAATTAAAATGAAGAAGATATTTATATATCTGTTCATTATCCTTCTAATAATCGCAGTGTTTCCCTTAATTAGTTGTAAATCTCATATTTCTTATCAATCAAAGATTGTATTTGCCTCAAGCCGTGACGGAAATTTTGAGATCTATGTCATGGGTCCGGACGGAAATAACCAGATTAGACTTACCGATAATGATTCATGGGATTGGTTTCCTTCCTGGTCCCCGGATGGGTCCAGGATTGCTTTTGCGTCGGATCGGGATGGAAATTTTGAGATCTATGTAATGGATCCTGATGGAAAGAACCAGAAAAAGCTTACCGACAATGATTCAAAGAACTGGTCACCTTCCTGGTCTCCTGACGGGTCTAAAATTGCTTTTGAATCAACTCAGAATGGCAACTGGGAAATCTATGTAATGGATTCCGATGGGAAAAATCAGGTAAATCTTACTGATGATAAATCATCGGATTGGGATCCTTCCTGGTCACCTGACGGGTCTAAAATTGCTTTTGCATCGAACCGTGACGGAAATTTTGAGATTTACGTTATGGATCCGGATGGGAAAAACCAGACCAGACTTACCGACAATGATTCATGGGATTGGGGCCCCTCCTGGTTTCCTGATGGATCTAAAATCACCTTTATATCGAACTGCAGGATCAGCATTATGGATTCCGATGGGAAAAATCATGTAAGGCTTATAGAAAATAATTTAGTAGATGCGGTGCAGTGGTCCTCAGATGGAACCAGGATCATCTTCGTATCGGATTATCAGGATGGAAATCTTGAAATTTATATAGCTAATTCCAATGGTAAAAATGAAATGAGACTTACTTTTAATAATTCATGGGATTGGTCCCCTTCATGGTATTGAAAATAAATAAAGATTATGCATGAGAGGCCACCGGCCGGGATATAGTACAGAAGATTCTTATCAACTATTGTGAGATATTACAGGATATTAATATTGACAATTGTATAATAATTTATTATAGTTTTATTCACGAAGCGTCATTAAATTTCTATGAAATTTGATGACGCTTTTTTATGTTTCCGCCAGGACCATTATCCCAATAAAATTATTTTTCTTAAATGATATAATATAAAAACATATTAGTATCAGACGAAAATTTTATTCTTTTTCGGGAATATCAAATTTTTGAAATAAAAAAGTTCAAACTTTTAATTAATAAATATTTTTTAAAAGTCAGGAAGATTTTAATTGAAAGATAAAAAGAACAGGAAAGTCATCCTTATAGATGGAAATAATATTGCATACAGAGCATTCTATGCCATACCCGAAAACATATCCACTTCGTCGGGTACCCCTACCAATGCTGTTCTTGGTTTTACCAGTATGCTGTTGAGACTCATAGAGGATCAATGTCCGGATACCATAATATGTGCTTTTGATAGCAAGGCGCCCACATTCAGACACAAAATGTTCGATCAGTATAAAATGAAAAGAAAAAAAATGCCCGATGGATTGTCGGAACAGTTTCCACTGATAAAAGAGGTACTGAGTGCATTTAATATTGTTTGTCTGGAAAAAGAAGGTTTTGAAGCAGATGACATACTTGCGGACATAGCAGATAAGGTAAAAAATCAGTTCAATGAAGTAATAATATTGACAGGTGACAAAGATATATTGCAGCTGGTTAGCGGTAATATAAGAGTAATGGCCATTAAACAGGGTATTACTGATACTGTATTGATAGATAAATTTAAAGTAGAGGAAAAACTTGGTGTAAAACCGGAAAATGTAAAAGATCTGCTTGCTCTGATGGGGGATAGTTCCGATAATATACCCGGCATTCCCGGAATAGGACCAAAAACAGCCAGATCGCTGGTGAGGGAATATGGTTCCGTCGAGGAGATTTATTCAAACATAGATAAGATAGCCAATCCGAGGCTAAAAGAAATGCTTATGAAAAATAAAGATATTGCGTTGTTAAGCAAGAAACTCACTCGACTAAAGATGCCCGGTGACTTGAATATTGAAAATATTGTTGGCAGCAGTTTCAAAGATGTCAGTTTTAATAGAGTAAAACAGTTATTTGAAAGTCTCGAATTTAAATCTCTGGAAAAGAAACTCGCGGGTCTTAAAGATAAGATCAATTTTAAAGAAGGGCCTCCTGAAGACAAAGGAGCAATGGATGAGACGGTTTTCAAACATTTAACTCTGAATTTAAATCCCGAAGAACTGAGTAAAAATGCAGTCGAAAGTATGTATATAACAGAATGGTGCCCTGAAGATATATTCGAGGGCATTATTTTACATTACGGACAGTGTGATGCATTTTTTATTAAAACAGACGACTTTGTCAGGGAAGATTTAAAAGAGGATTTAAAAAAAGTACTGGAAAATAAAAAAATAAAAAAAACCGGTTTTGATTTTAAAAAAATATATAAAATCCTGAAAAGCTATGGCATTATTTTAGATGGAAACTTTATAGATTATAAAATACTATATCTGATATTAAATCCTGTTAAATCTACCGTTACCCTGGATGAGATAATCAGGGATCTTCTTAATATAGAAATAAAAGATGTTGAGCCTAAAGATGATAGCGGTACCGGAATAAAAAAAACAGAAATGAAAAAGCAATTGAAACTGGATCTATATGAGGATGATAAGCAGAAGACAAAGATAGATATGGAGAAATTAGATGCAGTTTTAAAAAAGCTTGGACTTTATGAAAATTTAGAAAAAAGATTTCTGGAAGAACTAAAGAAAGAGAATATGGAAAAACTATACTGGCAGATAGAAGAACCTCTCATAAAGGTGCTTGCCGAAATAGAGTATAAGGGCGTCAACATAGATAAAAAATATTTGAACGGTTTGATCAAGGAATATGAAAAGGACATAGAGGAACTCCGGAAAGAAATTCATAAAATTTGCGGCAGTGAGTTTAATATAAATTCTTCCCGGCAATTATCCGAAGTCCTCTATAAAAAGATGAAGCTTCCTGTCACAAAAAAAACCAAAACAGGATTATCCACGGATGCAGGAACACTTAAGGCCATTAATGGCAGTTCTCCAGTAATAGAGAAAATACTGGATTTTAGAGAAAAAAACAAATTAAAAAATACTTATATAGATGTTTTACCCTGCCTGATCGATCCCGGGGACTCCAGGATTCATACCACATACCATCAGTTGGGAACATCTACCGGAAGGATAAGCAGCAGTGATCCCAATCTTCAGAATATCCCGGTAAGGACAGATTACGGGAAACAGATAAGAAAAGCTTTTATACCCGGGAAAGGCTATGACCTGATCCTTGCATCGGATTATTCCCAGATAGAATTAAGGGTACTTGCCCACCTTTCCGAAGATAAAAATCTTTTAGATTCATTTAACCACGAAGAAGATATTCACACTCATACAGCTTCGGAGATATTCGGAGTAAGTTATGATAAAGTCGATGAGAATCTGAGAAGAAAAGCAAAGACCATAAATTTCGGAATAATATACGGTATGACAGAATATGGCCTCATGAACAGGCTTTCGATATCGGAGGAAGAAGCAAGAGAGTATATTCAAAAATATTTTACCCGTTATTCGGGAGTAAAAAAATATTTGAAATTCCTGATAGACGATGCGTATAAAAAGGGATACACAACCACTATTTTCGGAAGAAAGAGATATCTCAGGGAACTTGGAAGCAGTAATGTCCGCATAAGGAGTCTCGGGGAAAGATTTGCGATCAATACTCCCATACAGGGGAGCGCTGCAGATATAATGAAATTATCAACTGTTTTGCTTTTTAACGGACTTAAAGAAACCGGAATAGACAGCAATATCATACTTCATGTACATGACGAACTTGTACTGGAACTAAAAGAGAAGGACCTTGATAAAGTGAGGCAAATGGTCGCTGAATCGATGGAAAATTGTGTGAATTTGAATGTGAAACTAAAAGTGGACATAAAAACAGGTAAAAATTGGTATATTTAAAAAAATATTTTATAATATTGATTATTATTTTCCTGCATGTTATCCTTTTCGAATATTAAAAAAGGAGAATGATTTATTAACTATGACCGATAATAATTTTTACGAAAAACTGACAAATGATAATTGCATGATTGAAAACAAGGATGGTAAGATGGTCCCCAATTATGACCTTACCATGATCGATTTAAATGATGGCGATGTGATAAGGGGCAGAGTAGTAAAAATCGATAAAGATGAAATTCTGGTCGATGTAGGTTTCAAATCCGAAGGAGTTATTCCGATAAACGAACTTTCTATAAGGGGCGATGTCAAACCTGAAAATGTTCTGAAGGTGGATGATGAGATAGAAATAATGGTGCTGCAGAAGGAAGATCAGGATGGCAGATTGATATTATCCAAAAAAAGAGCAGAAGTGGAGCAGAATTTTGATAGGATAGAAAAAATATATCAGGGCGGGGACACCGTTGAAGGAGAGATCATAGAATGTGTAAAAGGAGGCCTGATAGTAGATATAGGCTTAAGAGGATTTTTACCTGCATCCCTGATAGATGTAAGAAAAACTAAAGATCTGGAATCTTATATTGGCGAGAAGTGTACATGCAAGATCATAGAAGTAGACAGGAACAGGAATAATGTTGTCCTGTCCAGGAAAGCAATCATAGAAGGTGAAAGAAAAGAACAGCGAAAAGAAATACTCAATAAAATGGAAGTAGGGCAGGTAAAGAAGGGGATAATCACAAGTATTGCGGAATTTGGAGCATTCGTGGATGTCGAGGGTGTCGACGGTCTGGTGCATATATCGGAACTTTCCTGGAATCACGTGAAACATCCTTCCGAAGTAGTCAGTATCAATCAGGAAGTGGATGTGGAGATACTGGACATTGATTATGAAAAGCAAAGATTATCCCTGGGTCTGAAACAAACCCAGAAAGATCCATGGCTTGAGAAGATAAAAAATTATTCGGTTAAAGATATCATAAAGGGCAAAGTAACCCGTATTGTAAAATTCGGTTTATTTGTTCAGGTGGAAGGGAGCCTTGAGGGTCTGGTACATATATCGGAGTTGAGCCCGGAAACGGTAAAAAGACCAAGTGATGTTGCAAAAATCGGTGATGAATTAATGGTAAGGATCATTGATATAGATTTTGATAAGAGAAGAATGGCTTTTAGTGTAAAGCAGGTTGAAAATCCAATCGGAGAAAAAGAAGAAGATAAAGAAGCCAGGGATTCAAAATCAGATAAAAAAAGTGTAAAAAAAGAAACTTCTAAAAAAGATACAGAAAAAACCGATGAAAAAGAAGAAACCTCTGACGAAGAAGCTGAAGAAAGCCAGGACAAAGAAACAGAAGATAACGAATCCAGTAAAAAAAGACAGATAAAAGAAATACTCAAGGAAATGAAAGACGAAGCCAAAATAGATTAGGTCCCATTTCCGGCCATTTTAGTTCATATGTTAAAACTGCCTGAAACGCGAGAATTATTTAAATAATCATTGGTTGCCACCATCTTTTCATATTTGATTTCACTCTTTAATAAGTAATGTATAATTGACTTATAAAGATAGAAGGAGGATATCATAATAGTATTGGGGATAACGGGCAGGATTGCTTCGGGTAAAAGTACGGTATCTGGTTTTATAAAAAAAATAAAGAAAAACGTACTGATACTTGACATAGATAAATTGGCGAAAAGTATCTATTCAAAAAATCCTGAAATCCTGATTAAACTTAGAGTTATTTTTGGAAATGAGATATTCGGACCTGGAGGAGATCTGATTTTTGAGTCTCTGGCAGAGAAAGTTTTTTCAAGTAAGAAGGATCTAAAAAAATTAAATAGTTTGATGTTTCCATTGATCAGAAATCAGGTTGAATATATTTTAAATAAGAACCAGGATAAGGATTATATAATAATAGATGCAGCAGTGCTCTTTGATTGCAAATTGGACATGCTTTGTGATTATATAATTCTGGTTGAGGCACAGAGTAAAATGAGGGAAAATTTTTTGAGTGGAAAGGGTTATTCGGATAAAAAAGTAAAATTAAGAATTAAAGGCCAGTATATAAAAATAAAAATGGAAAAAGTGGCATTTATAATTGAAAACAATGGTTCCAAAAAAGATCTTCTTGGTAAAGTTAAAGAGATCTTAGAAAAATTTTAAATGTATTAATAAAAAAATATGACGGATTCGCAATTTAATATAGTATCCAATTATTCTCCTCAGGGTGACCAGGAGAAAGCCATAAGCCAACTAACGGAAGGAATTAAGAATAATCTTAAATTTCAGAGCCTTCTGGGAGTAACCGGTTCCGGCAAGACTTATTCGATAGCAAATGTAATAAAAAATATTCAAATCCCCACACTGGTTATTGCCCCTAATAAAACACTTGCGGCACAGCTCTGTAACGAATTTAAGGAATTTTTTCCAGATAATGCAGTGGAATTTTTTGTAAGTTATTATGATTATTATCAGCCGGAAGCGTATTTACCAGGCAAGGATATGTATATCGAGAAAGATACCTCTATTAATGAAGAAATAGAAAAATTGAGATTATCCACCACTAACTCCCTTTATACAAGAAATGATGTCATAGTGGTTGCAAGCGTATCCTGCATATATGGACTGGGCTCACCTTCAGAATATGGAAAACAGAGAATTATTTTGAGGTCGGGCGAAATGTTCCCAAGAGAAGAAATAATAAATAAACTCGTAAATATCAGATATGAAAGAAATGAATATGATTTTACAAACGGTAAGTTCAGGGCCAAAGGGGACACGATCGAAATATTTCCGGCATATCAGGATAGGGCCATAAGAGTTCAGCTTTTAGAAGATGAATTGGAAAGAATAGTCGAATTCGACCCTGTGTCCGGGCAGATTTTCGATGATTATAAAGCCTATATAATATCACCGGCGACACATTTTCTGGCAACGGCAGAATGGGTAGACAGAGCACTTGGAACAATAGAGGAGGAACTAACTGAAAGGTTAAAATATTTCAAAGCAGCAGGGAAGCTGCTGGAAGCCCAGAGATTGGAATCAAGGACGAGATATGACATGGAAATGATAGCGGAACTTGGTTTTTGCGGCGGAATAGAGAATTATTCCAGACACATACTGGGGAAAAAGCCGGGAGAGGCTCCAAACACCCTGCTCGATTTTTTCCCTGAAGATTTTCTTGTCATTATAGATGAATCGCATATTGCTGTTCCCCAGATCAGAGGGATGTACGAAGGTGATCATTCAAGGAAACAGACACTTGTTGATTATGGATTCAGGCTCCCCTCGGCGATGGATAACAGACCATTAAGATTCGAGGAATTCGAGGCTAAAATTAAAAGAGTGATATTTACCTCAGCTACGCCCGGACCATACGAGAGAAGAGTGAGCAATCGGATCGTGGAGCAGATAATCCGGCCCACGGGCCTGGTCGATCCGCAGGTCTATATAAGAAAAACAAAAGGGCAGATTGATGATCTGATGGATGAGATAAGGAAAGTCGTAAGCAGAGGTGAAAGGGCTCTGGTGACCACACTTACAAAAAGGATGGCCGAAGACCTGGCTGACTATCTGGCAAGTAAAAAGATAAAAGTAAGATATCTGCATTCTACCATAGATACTCTGGAGAGAGTGGAAATACTGAGGTATTTAAGAACCGGAGAATGCGATGTACTGGTCGGTATAAATTTGCTCCGTGAAGGATTGGACCTGCCGGAGGTATCCCTGGTCGCTATTCTGGATGCGGATAAAGAAGGATTTCTCAGATCGGAAATATCTCTTATACAGACAATAGGAAGAGCAGCAAGAAATGTTAATGGCATAGTCGTAATGTATGCAGATTATATGACGGATTCAATAAAGAATGCATTATATGAGACAAACAGGAGAAGGGATCTGCAGATAGAATATAATAAAAGGCACAATATAACGCCGAAAACTATAAATAAGGCCATATCTGACATATTATACAGCAGAGGAATAAAAAACAGAAAAGAGGCAAGCACAGTCTTAAGAGTAAGTGAAAAGAAAAAAATATTCGACGAGGATAAAATACTGGATATGAAACCATCAGAAGTTGCAACTATAATAAGCGGTCTGGAAGAAGAGATGAACCTTGAGGCGAGAGAGTTGAACTTCGAGAAAGCTGCTATGATCAGAGATGAAATAAAAAGAATAAAAAAGATAACAAATATAGAGGTTAAAAAATAATATATATGAAAGAAGAGATAGTAATAAAAGGTGCCAGGGAGCATAACCTTAAAAATATAAATTTAAGGATTCCCAGAAACAAATTCGTGGTTTTTACCGGTGTAAGCGGATCGGGAAAATCATCACTGGCATTCGATACGATTTATGCGGAAGGGCAGAGAAGATACGTAGAATCACTTTCTTCTTATGCAAGACAATTCCTGGGACAGATGGAAAAACCGGATGTTGATTTAATAGAAGGCCTGTCCCCTGCAGTTTCTATAAATCAAAAGGGCGTTTCAAAGAACCCCAGATCTACAGTAGGAACAATAACCGAAATATATGATTATCTTCGGGTTCTTTATGCTCAAATCGGGATACCATACTGCTACAGATGCGGGAAACGTATAACAAGGCAGACAGTGGATCAAATAGTCGACAGGATTCTGGAACTGCCGGAAAACACTAAATTTCAAATTCTTTCGCCAATAGTAAGAGGAAGAAAAGGCGAATATATCAAAACATTTGAAGATATAAAAAATAATGGTTACGCAAGAGTCAGGGTAGATGGGAATATCTATGAACCTGGAGATGATTTCGATCCAAAACTGGATAAAAACCTTAAACATAACATTGAAATAATCATCGACAGATTAAAAATAAGATCCGATATAAGAAAAAGACTTTCGGAGGATATAGAAATATCACTCAAGGAAAGCGGCGGTATTGTCTACATTCAGCTGCTTGACTCGGGAGAGATACACAGCTTCTCGGAAAATTTTTCCTGTGTGGACTGTGGTCTGGATTTCGAGGAACTTACTCCGCGAATGTTTTCTTTCAACAGCCCTTATGGCGCCTGCAAGGAATGCAGCGGGCTTGGTATAAGTAAAGAAGTGGACGCCGATTTGATAGTGGAACATCCGGATTTAAGCATAATGGATGGTGCAATCCCTTTCTTTAACATGGGATATTCAAATTACTATTCCCAGCTGATGAAAAGTCTGGCTGAAGAATATGGATTTGATCTAAATACTCCTTTCAGGGATCTTGACGAGTATACAAGGAGGATAATATTATACGGAACCGATGGGAAAAGGGTAAAGCTCAGTTATGTAAACCACAAAGGCAGATTAAAACATTATTATATAAAATTCGAGGGTCTGGCCAATAATTTAAGCAGAAGATATCTGGAAACGGAATCCGAAAGCCAGAGGATCAAAATAGAAAAATTGATAAGCAGCAAACCATGCAGGGCGTGCAATGGTAAAAGACTCCGGCCGGAAAGCCTCGCAGTGAAAATAGGTATGCTTTCTATTTCGGATTTCTGCGAAAAAACTGTTGAGGAAGGCATAGGATGGTTAAAATCACTCAGACTTTCCGATAGAGAAAAAATGATCGGTGAGAGACTGATAAAAGAAATAATAGAGAGGCTGAATTTTTTGAAAGATGTAGGGCTGGGGTATCTGACGCTTGACAGGAAATCAGGCACTTTATCCGGTGGTGAATCTCAGAGGATAAGGTTGGCCACACAAATAGGGTCAGGGCTCGTGGGGGTCCTTTATATACTTGATGAACCGAGCATCGGTCTCCATCAAAGAGATAACAAGAAATTGATAAATGCATTGAAACGGCTGAGGGACCTTGGAAACACTATAATAGTAATAGAACATGATGAAGAAACCATGAGGAGTTCGGATTTTTTAGTCGATATTGGGCCCGGTGCGGGGATACATGGAGGGGAAATCGTATTCAGCGGAAACCTGAAAGATATCCATACATGCAAGAGATCCATAACCGGGAAATATCTATCAGGGGAAAAATCCATAGCTGTTCCGGGTGAGCGGAGAAAAGGAAATGGAAATTTTATTACTATAAAAGGTGCCAGAGAACATAATCTTAAGAATATTGACGTTCGGATAGATCTGGGTAAGCTTGTTGCGGTAACGGGAGTTTCGGGATCGGGTAAAAGTACACTTGTGAATGAAATATTGTATCCGTCACTTTCGAATCTGCTTATGAGGACAAATTATGATTCGGGAAAACATGACGGAATATTAAATTACAATAATCTGGATAAAGTAATAGTTATCGACCAATCTCCAATAGGAAGGACGCCGCGATCGAATCCGGCTACTTATACGGGTGTTTTTACTTATATAAGAGAGTTATTTTCAAAAACACATGAATCAAGGATAAAAGGATATAAACCCGGAAGATTTAGTTTTAATGTAAAAGGAGGAAGATGTGAGTACTGCAATGGGGACGGACTTATAAAAATAGAGATGCATTTTCTGCCAGATATCTATGTACCCTGTGAAGTTTGTAAAGGAAAGAGATTTAATCGAGAAACTCTGGAAGTGATATACAAGGGGAAAAATATAGACGATGTCCTTAACATGACCGTAGAAGAAGCAATGATCTTTTTTGAAAATATTCCGAGAATCAATAGAAAACTGAAACTTATTAATGATGTGGGGCTTGGCTATGTCAAATTAGGGCAGTCTTCGACTACATTATCGGGCGGAGAGGCACAGCGGGTCAAACTGTCTACGGAACTTTCAAAAAAAAGTACTGGAAGCACATTATATTTGCTTGATGAACCCACTACGGGACTTCACTTCGACGATATAAGTAAATTACTTGCGATATTGAAGAAATTAGTAGATGCAGGAAATACCGTGCTTGTTATAGAACATAATCTGGAAGTCATAAAAACCGCCGATTATATTATAGATCTTGGACCGGAAGGGGGAGATAAGGGCGGAGAAATAATTGCTATGGGAACTCCCGAAGAAATATCTGAGAATATTGATTCTTATACGGGACAGTTTTTAAAAACATATATTAATAAAAATCCTGTGAAAGAACGGCTCTACAGGTGAAATCTACAATGAATAAAAAAATAATAGACGCTAATGACCGGGAAAGCAAAATAAGGGAACTTCTGAAGATCCTTCCCCGTAAAACCGGAGTATATATTTTTAAAAATTATCATGATGAAATTATTTACATCGGTAAGGCAAAGAATCTTTCCAGCAGGGTAAAAAGTTATTTTCATGATAACAGCATTAACCTTCCTAACGCCAAACCATCGGATTTTGCTAAAAAAATAAAATCTATCGATTATATTGTCACTGATAATGAAACAGAGGCCCTTATTCTGGAGGGTAGCCTGATTAAAAAAAATAAACCAAGATACAATATAGAATTGAAGGATGATAAATCATATCCTCTTGTTGCTGTGACAGTAGGAGAAAAATATCCACGTGTTTTTTTGACCAGAGACAGGAACATAAAAGATGCCAGGTATTTCGGGCCCTATACGGATGCCGGAGCTGTAAGGAAAACTCTTGAATATTTAAGAAAAATATTTCAGGTAAGGGACTGTAAAAAAACAAGACCGGGGAAGGATGCAAATACGCCCTGCCTTAATTATCATATCAAACTATGTCCGGCACCATGTATAGATCATATATCTCCGGAGAAGTACAGAAAAAATATCGGTTACGTTATTTTATTTCTGAAAGGCAAGGACAGGAATATAATCTCCCAATTAAAAGTAAAAATGAATCATTATGCAAAGAAAAAAGAATTTGAAAAAGCGGCTGAAATTAAGAATAAGATAGAAGATATAAATAAACTCTACAGAGAACAAAAAATATTCTTCCCCGGTGGAAGCAAGTGGGATTTCATATCTATTGCCAGGGGTGTTGATGATTCAGCGATAAGTTTATTTACATACAGATCCGGAATACTTGCGATTATCAATAATTTTATTGTAAATAATACCGGGCATCTGGAAGACAACGAGATTTTATCTGGATTTATGGAAAAATATTATACGAATATAGATGATATCCCGTCGAAAATTTTTTGCCCCGTGGATACGGCAGCTAATATATCGATATCGGATTGGTCGAGCAAGAAGAAAAGTAAAAAAATCAAAATAATAATTCCTAAAATAGGTGAAAAGAAAAAGATAATGGAAATGGTGATCAGAAATTCAAAATTATATCTCGAGAAAAAAAAGTTTGAAAAGGATACAGGACTCAGTAATTTTTATAAGGATGCGATAAAATTGAAAGAGGTTTTTGGATTGGTAAATATTCCGGCAAGAATAGAATGTTTTGATATTTCAAATCTAAAAAATTCTTTCCCTGTCGGCTCAATGTCCGTTTCTCTTGACGGTATAATGCTGACTGATGATTACAGGCATTATAAGATAAAATATGTAAGGGGTCAGGATGATTGTAGAATGATAAATGAAGTAGTTGCAAGGAGACTTAAATATCTCGAGAACAGAGAAATAAAAAAAAGAGAAAACTTTTATATAAAACCCGATTTGATAATAATCGATGGAGGGAAAGCACAGTATAATACGATAAAGAGACTATTATCCGAAAAAAATATGGATAGCATCGATATCATCAGTATTGCAAAGAAAGAGGAAGTAGTATTCTGTGATAAATACCCGGATGGATTAAAACTTGATTTGCATGATAGATATGCAAGGATTCTTATTAGAGCCAGAGATGAAGCGCACCGGTTTGCCGTAAATTTTCACAGGAGGCTGCGTGATAAGGATATGACCGGCTCCGTACTGGATGGAATAAAGGGCATCGGGGAAAAAAAGAAGAGGTATATCTATGAAAGTGTAAACTCGATAAAAGATTTGAAAAATAAAACAATAAAGGATTTAATGAAAATAAAAGGATTAAATTATCGGGATGCAAATAAAATATATAAAAGTATTAACCGGTAAAAGGTAGGTGGTTTATTTGTTAAAATGGATCCTCGACTGGGTGATACTTACTTTTTCTATTACAGTCGCTTCATATTTCCTGACTCCTTTTATAAATCTGATGGGTGATACTGCATGGGACAGATTAAAAGTCGCTTTTCTTGCAGGATTGCTTCTGGGATTGTTTAATCTTGTTGTCAAACCTATCGTTAAAATCTTATCTCTGCCTATTAATATTTTGACACTGGGACTGTTCAATATAATTATAAATGCAGGTATGCTATGGATCGTGGATACGATCATAAAGGAATTGGAAATAAAAGGATTCTGGGGATATGTATGGAGCTCACTGGTAATAAGTATTTTAAGTATAGTAATATCTAAAATTATTTTCTTTAGGGAAAAAAGGAACAAAAAAGATTAAAATAATGTATATTAAGTATCGTACTGTTTTTAAAATAAAAGAAATATGATTGCCAGAATAAAAGATAAAAAAAATAACAAAATGAAAATAGTAATAATTACAGGATTATCCGGTGCCGGAAAGACGGAAGCCCTTAAACATTTTGAGGATGCAGGTTATTATTGCATAGACAATTTACCTGCATATCTTTTACTTAATATCATCGATTACTTTTCAACGGAGAACAGAGATATAAATAATATGGCATTTGCCATAGATTTGAGAAGCGGATATTTTTTTGATGAGATATACAGGATACTCGATAAGCTTAAAGAAATGAAGGTAGATTATAAAATCTTGTTTTTGGAAGCTTCAAAGAGCGCCATTGTAAAAAGATATTCCCTGACAAGAAGGAAGCACCCGCTTGTCGAGGACGGTAATCTCGGGGAGGGAATCGAAAAAGAGATAGAAAAGATGAGAAGACTCAGAGAAATAGCGGATGTAGTGATTGACACCACACTTTCGAATTCAAAAGAACTCCGTATTTCAATAACGGATCGAATGATGAGCGATATAGAGAAAAGTAAACTTTTACAAATATCCGTCACTTCATTCGGATACAGGTTTGGTTTACCTGATAGCGTGGATGTGGTGATGGATGTCAGGTTTTTACCCAATCCATTTTATAACGAGGAACTAAAGGACCTTGATGGGAAGAATAAAAAAGTAATCGATTATGTTTTATGCCGTGAAGAAACAAAAGAGTTCCTGACCTTATTTGAAAAGATGCTTGATTTTTTAATACCCAATTATATCGCAGAGGGAAAGAGCTATCTTGGGATAGGTATCGGCTGTACCGGCGGTAAACATCGTTCGGTTGTGATCTCCGATAAGATATTTGAATATTTAAGGCTTAAAGGCTACTCCATAAAATTATTTCATAGAGATATTTCCAAAACTTGATTATATTACCCGGAAAGATATATTTTTATTATGGAAAGGGATATTTTTTGCAAATTGCACTTTATTGATTTTATCAAATTTGTTAAAATTACACGGTTCATATCGAAATTAAAAATATTCTTATATTTTTATGGATTTATATGAATAAATACTCATCATTATTATTTTATCAAGAGGGAGGAAAGAAATGGCAATAAAGGTAGGAATTAACGGATTTGGGAGGATAGGCAGACAGTTTTTAAGAGCAAAACTGAAATATGATAAAGAGAATAATATAGATATAGTATCAGTGAACGATCTTTATGATCCAAAAATTCTTGCTCATCTTATAAAATATGATTCCATATACGGGATTCTGGATGCTGAAATAAAAGCAGGAGAGGATTACATAGAAGTCAATGGTGAAAAAATAAAGATTACCTCCGTAAAGGATCCGGAACTTCTTCCCTGGAAGGATCTCGGGATAGATGTTGCACTGGAATCCACAGGTATATTTACAACAAGGGAAGGCGCTGAAAAGCATCTTAAAGCCGGTGCAAAAAAGGTAGTAGTGTCCGCACCTACCAAGAAGGGCGGAGCTGATATAACAATGGTGCTTGGAGTAAATCATGAAAGCTATGATAAAGAAAAACATAATATAATTTCAAATGCTTCATGTACCACAAACGCACTGGCTCCGGTATGTAAGGTTCTTCATGAGAATTTTATTATAAAAAATGGTTTTATGACCACTATACATGCATATACGAATGATCAAAGAATACTTGATCTTCCCCATAAGGACTTCAGGAGAGCAAGGGCGGCTGCTCTATCGGCCATACCTACATCTACAGGTGCCGCAAGTGCGATAGGTCTGGTGATTCCGGAATTAAACGGCAAGCTGGATGGTATTGCTGTCAGAATACCGGTAGCTGTGGGATCTCTGATCGACCTTGTAGTAGAAGTGGAAAAAGGCTGCTCGGCTGAAGATGTAAACAATGCTTTCAGAAAGGCTTCGCGGGAACCTGGATTTAAGGGAATATTAAAATATTGCGAAGATCCGATTGTATCAGTGGATGTTGTGGGAGATTCATATTCTACAGTTTTTGATTCATTGAGCACTCTTACGAAAGAAAACATGGTAAAAGTATTATCATGGTATGATAACGAATGGGGGTATTCAAGCAGATTATATGATTTAATAAATTATATTATGAAATAAGTAAAAAAAATAAATATAAACAATAAATAACCGGGGTCAATTAAATCCCGGTTATTTATAAAGTTAAATTTTGGTGATAAAAATGTTTAATAAAAAAACAATTGAAGATATCGATGTTGTGAACAAAAGGGTTTTAGTCAGGGTAGATTATAACGTTCCCCTGGATAACGATCTGAACGTAGTAGATGATACCAGAATAAGATTATCGTTACCGACCATAAATTATCTTATCAAAAAAAACGCCAGGATAATATTGATGTCACATCTGGGGCGGCCTAAAGGAGTAGCAGAGACTAAATTTAAACTGGATCCTGCAGCGAAAAGACTCGGTGAACTGACCGGTAAAAAAATCAAGAAATTTGACAGCATTTTTTCACCTGAAATCAAAGAATATATAGATAATGAAATGAAATATGGTGAAATTATAATGCTTGAAAACCTGAGATTTGATCCCGGAGAAAAAGCCAATGACGACGAATTCTCAAAATCTCTTGCATCACTGGCTGATATATATGTCGACGATGCTTTTGGCGCTGCCCACAGGGCGCACGCATCTGTTGCCGGAGTGACAAAATATCTTCCGGCAGTAGCAGGATTTTTAATGAAGAAAGAAATTGAAGTTCTGACATCTCTTCTGGAATCGCCGCAAAGACCTTTTCTTACTATTCTGGGTGGTAGTAAAGTTTCGGATAAAATACAGGTTATAAGGAATCTTCTCAGCAAGGTGGACAGCCTGATATTGGGTGGTGGAATGACTTACACTTTCTTGAAAGCCAAAGGTTATGAAATAGGGAAATCGATTTGCGAGGATGACCAGATTGATTTTGCAAGAGAAATGCTGGACCTGGCTAAAAAAAATAATGTTAACTTAATACTGCCTGTAGATATTGTGATTGCAAAAGAATTCGATGGCAATGCAGAGAAAAAACTCGTATCGATACAATCAATACCTGCAGACTGGATGGGGATGGATATCGGGGATAAAAGTATAGAATTGTTTAAAAAAGAAATCACCGCTGCACGAACCATCTTCTGGAATGGTCCGGTAGGTGTTTTCGAATGGTCCAATTTTGAAAAGGGAACCAAAAATATCGCGAATGCAATCGCCGGCAGCCAGGCAGTTACGGTCGCAGGAGGAGGAGACACACTGGCAGCATTGAAAAAATATGGTTTATCATCAAAATTTACTCATGTCTCCAGCGGCGGCGGAGCTGCTATGGAACTGCTGGAAGGTAAAGAATTACCAGGTGTATCATCGCTTTTAGATAAATAATCGTAGATAATATAAAAAATCTCGAAAGGAACTATGAAAATGAGAAGGCCCTTTATAGCTGGAAACTGGAAAATGAATATGACACATTTGCAGGCTGCAAATTTTATACAGGACCTCGGGGATAAATATAATAATAAAAATAATTGTGAAGTAGCGGTATGTCCACCCGCAACAGCTTTAAAAAGTGTAAAAACTATAATTGATAGCGATAACCTTGATATCAAACTTGGTGCGCAAAATATGTATTATGAGACAAGTGGTGCATTCACGGGTGAAATATCACCGGTAATGCTTAAAGCTCTTGGTGTAGAATATGTGATAATCGGTCATAGTGAAAGAAGACAGTATTTCGGAGAGACTAATTCAGACATCAATAAAAAAACAAAGGCAGCCTTCAATGCAGATTTAAAACCAATTATGTGTGTTGGTGAATCATTGGAAATAAGAGAAAGCGGTAAGGCCGGGCAATTTGTTCTGAGTCAAATAGAAGAATGTCTGGATGGTATAGATGAAGAAAGTATGGTTGATTTAACTGTAGCGTATGAGCCCATATGGGCTATTGGTACCGGTAAAACTGCAACTTCCGGGGATGCCAATGATATGTGCGCCGCTATAAGAAAAAAAATTGGTGAATTATATGGTAAAAAGATTTCCGAAACTACAATAATCCAATATGGCGGAAGTGTAAAACCCTCAAATATTTCCGAATTGATGAAGATGTCAGACATAGATGGTGCCCTTGTAGGTGGTGCAAGCCTGGAAGTAGATGATTTTATGGATATAATTAATTACCAGGGTAGCCAGTGACTTATAAAACCGAAGTTAAAAAACCAATCTGTTTAATGATACTTGATGGCTGGGGCTTATCCGGCCGGAATAAAGGCAATGCAATCAGTCTTGCAAAAACTCCTAATATGAATAACTACTACAGAATTTACCCAAACACCAGATTAAACGCTTCAGGTGAATCTGTGGGACTACCGGAAGGTCAGATGGGCAATTCGGAGGTAGGTCATTTAAATATAGGAGCCGGTAGAGTCGTATATCAGGAATTTACCAGAATAAATAAAGAAATCAAAGATGGAGATTTTTTCAGAAATAAAGTATTAATAAATGCAATCAATAACGTAAAAAGAAATGGCAATAGTCTTCATTTTATGGGACTTGTTTCAGATGGCGGGGTACATAGTCACATCAGACATCTGGAAGCTTTAATCGACCTGGCAGTCGGTCATGGAATAAAAGATTTATTTATACATGCTTTTCTTGACGGCAGGGATGTTCCCCCGAGAAGTGCAATACCGTTTCTGAATGAAGTGGATGATTATTTAAAAAAGAAGGGCGCCGGACAAATTGCCACTGTAAGCGGAAGATATTACAGTATGGACAGAGATAATAGATGGGATAGAGTCGAAAAAAGTTATAATATGCTGGTATACAGAAAAGGAAAGAAGTTTGAAACGGCTGCCGGAGTTGTCGAAGCATCCTATAACGATAATATAGATGATGAATTTGTTGTCCCTTCAATTGTGGACTGTAAGGATGATAGAAAGGCCGCAATCAAATCGAAAGATTCAGTAATATTTTTTAATTTCAGACCGGATAGGGCAAGACAGCTGACCAGGGCATTTATTTTTGATAATTTTAAGGAATTCTATAGAGGCCCGAATCCGCCTGAAGTATATTTTGTATGTATGACTCAATATGACAGATCATTTAATGCTCCCGTAGCTTTTCCTCCCCAGGAAATTAAAAATACTCTTGGAGAGGTTATATCAAAAAATAATCTGAAACAATTAAGAATTGCCGAAACGGAGAAGTACGCCCATGTCACATTCTTCTTCAATGGCGGCATGGAAAAACCTTTTAAAGGAGAAGACAGGATATTGATTCCTTCTCCAAAAATTGCGACATATGACCTAAAACCCGAAATGAGTGCATTCGAAGTAACTGATACTGTTGTAAACAAAATCAAATCAAAAATATATGATGTAATAATATTGAATTATGCTAATCCTGATATGGTAGGACATACAGGGCATCTGGATGCTGCTGTAAAAGCTGTCGAGGTGGTAGATAGGTGTGTGGGAAGAGTAGTAGAAGAATTAATTGTAAATGAAGGACTGGCACTCATTACGGCTGATCATGGTAATGCTGAAGAAATGATAAATCCTGTCGATAATAAAATCATAACGGCCCATTCTTTATCGATGGTGCCTTTTGTAATTTGCGATTCGAAAATAAAATTTAAAGATTATGATGATAATTTTAAGTTAAGCGACATTGCACCGACGATTCTGGATCTATTAGAAATTGAAAAACCCGTGGAAATGACCGGAGTATCGCTTTTATCATATTGAACTTGATTTTATAACAAAGACTATGTATCCTACATATAAATATTTATTTTTAATATGTCATTTTTTTGATAAAATATTTATCGGAAGCAAATTTTAGGTTTAATAATGATCACGGAGGAATTATAGATATGGGTTCTGTATTACTAAATGTTTTATTTGCGTTTCATATAGTTGCCAGTGTCGGACTGGTATTGTTGATCCTGTTGCATGCGGGAAGAGGAGGAGGAATTTCCGGTTTGTTCTCCGGTATGGTAGAAACTTTCGACGGTGCAGGAATTGTAGAAAAAAATCTTGATAGACTAACAATTATACTTGGAGTGGTTTTTACCATTACCACAATAACTCTATTCATTTTATTATAATCGATTGAAATTGTAAGATTATTATTTAAAACGAAAGGAGGTTTTAAAATAAAAAATCTTGCATGTAAATTATGGAATTTGAAAAGGAGGCTTTAGTGAGGAATTATAAAAAATTAATAGGAATAATCGCAGTACTTACTATTATTGTATTTGTAGGAGCAATGTTTACAGGGTGTAAAACAGAGGCTACTGGCGAGCAGATCATGAGGTTACATATTGTTGAACCGGTATCTCTGGATCCTCCGAATGCTTATGAAAGTGAAGGAATCCAGGTGATAAGACAGTGCTGGGATGGTTTGATTGATTGGGATCCGGAAACCTATGAACCAATACCCGAATTAGCAGAAAGCTGGGACATAAGCGATGATGGCCTTGTTTATACCTTTAATTTAAGGAAAGGTGTTAAATTTCACAGCGGCAGAGAATTGGTAGCTGAAGATTTTGTTTATTCATGGTCCAGAGTAGCCAATGCGGAAACAGCTTCTTATCTTGCCTATCATTTGCTTCCGATCCTGGGTTATGACGAATGCCAGGCTGGAACGGCTACTGTTCTTGAAGGTGTAAAAGCTCTTGACGATTACACCCTCGAAGTGACCTTAAAGGAACCTTATGCGGACTTTTTAACCACTTTAGGTCATGATGTATTCTACCCTGTAGCAAAAGAAGACATAGAAGAGTGGGGAGACGAATATACCGAACATATCAATGGTGTAGGTCCATTTAAATTCGTTAAATGGGAACATGACCAGTATATAGATCTTGTCAGAAATGAAGACTACTGGGGTGAAAAAGCCAAACTTGAATCTGTCAGATACGTCATAATAGCCGATGAAGATACGGCATTTCTGGAATTTAAAGCCGGTAATCTTGAGTATACCGAGATCCCTGTTGGAAAAATCCAGACTACGCTGGAAGATCCGGAACTTAAGGACAATGCAATAATTAAACCATTCTGGGGTTTGTATTATTATGGATTCAATTTAAATGCTGAACCATTTGCGGATAATAAAGCATTGCGTGAGGCTATAAGTTATGCAATAGACAGACAGAATATTTGCGATGTAATAAGTGAAGGGGTACCCACACCTGCCACAGGTTTTGTTCCGCCCGGAATTCCTGGATTTAAAGAAAATGCATCTGATTATGTATACAATGTTGAATTAGCCAAACAAAAACTGGCTGATGCCGGTTATCCGGATGGAGAAGGTTTGCCTACACTGGAATTCGGATTCAATACAGGCGCCGGTCATGAACAGGTAGCGGAAGCAATTCAATCTGATCTAAACGAAATAGGAATAAATGTGAATATAACCGGTTATGAATGGGGAACAATGCTTGAAAAAGCTCAGGCAGGTGAAATAGTATTTTACAGGCTGGGCTGGATAGCAGATTATCCTACAATGGATAATTTCCTGTTCCCATTATTCTATTCTGGATCCAGTGATAATTATGGCCAGTACAATAATCCTGCCGTAGATGCTCTGCTCCTTGAAGCAAGAAGTACTCTTGACGAAGATGAAAGGATTGCAAAATACAGAGAAGTTGAAAAACTTATTCTTGACGATGCAGCATTTGCAAATATATATTGGTACGGAACAAGAAGAATAACACAACCATATGTCAAAGGATTTTTTCTGAATAATATGGAAAATTATGATTTAAGCAAGGTATGGCTGGAAAAATAAAAAGGGGAAAGCAGACTTAAGTAACGGTTTGGAGATTTAATTAAAAAATACAGCCTACATCTTTTTTGGATGTAGGCTGTATAATATTAGCAAGAAAATTGTTATTTTAAAAAAAATTATTTAACATGTTTTATTTTATATTAAGAAGAATTTTACAGATAATCCCGGTTATTATAGGGGTTACATTGATTCTGTTTACTTTAATGTATATTATCCCCGAAGATCCTGCAAAGCTGATTCTTGAAAAAGGCGCTACGCCTGAAGCGCTTCAGAATCTGAGGGTAAAAATGGGCATCGATAAACCTGTTTATGTTCAATACTGGAGATATATAAAACAACTGGCAAAAGGAGATCTGGGAACTTCATACAGATACAGGCGTTCGGTAAATAGCATTCTTGCCGATCATTATCCCAATTCAATAAAATTAGCGCTGGCTGCTATTATAATAGAGGTTATTATTGGAATATTTGCAGGCATCGTATCTGCAGTCAAAAAATTTAGTTTCTGGGACATACTGGTCACTATTTCAACGACTATTGCTGTCTGTGTTCCCGTATACTGGCTTGGTATGATGCTGCAGGTTGCTTTTGGCTTAAAACTCGGATGGTTGCCTATGTCCGGGATGGGGGACGGAAGCTTAAGATATTATATATTACCTGCAATAACACTGGCTTCGGTTTCTACTGCATTTGTGGCCAGAATGACACGCAGCACAATGCTTGAAGTACTATCCAATGATTATATTACGACTGCATATGCGAAGGGACTTTCAAACAATATGGTCATAGGCAAACATGCTTTAAAAAATGCCTTGATTCCAGTAGTGACATTGATAGGAGTTGATCTGGGCAGCTTAATGGGCGGCGCCATTCTTACCGAGACAGTCTTTAACTGGCCCGGTGTCGGGAGAACGATCTATCTGGCGATCCTTCAGCGGGATGCACCCGTAGTAATCGGCGGAACTATAATTCTGGTTATAATATTTGTAGCTATGAATCTGATAGTAGATATCGTATATGCATTACTGGATCCAAGAATCAGATATGAGAAAAAGGAAATACAAATTTAAATGGCGACTATAAAAGAATTAGAAGCATTAGAAGAAATAGAAACCGGGAAAAAATATTCAAGGACATCTCTTTATAAAGATGCGTGGAAACGGCTGCGCAAGAATAAGCTTGCCATGCTGGGACTCTTGATAGTCATATTACTAATATTGATAGCTATATTTGCTTCTTTGATCTCTCCCTATAATCCAATTGAAAGAATAAAGGAAGATTCTTCGCTTGGTCCAAGCATTAAACATTTTTTTGGAACAGATCTACTGGGCAGGGATATCTTTAGCAGAGTAATTTACGGAAGCAGGGTTTCCATAGAAGTAGGAGTTATTGCCGTGGGTATATCAGTTGTAATAGGTCTTTTCTTTGGAGCTCTCTCAGGCTATTTTGGTGGTTTATCAGATGCAGTGATCATGAGAGTCGCTGACATTTTCTTTGCATTTCCGTATATCCTGGGGGCGATAGCGATAATGACTATTTTAGGTCCGGGAATAGTAAACATATTTATTGCAATCGGGATTCTGGGATGGGCTTCTATTGCAAGAATTTTCAGGAGTTCCATATTGACAATTAAAAATAAGGAATATATAGAAGCGGCAAGAGCGATGGGTGCAAGCAATAATAGAATTATAATGAAACATATTTTTCCTAATTCATTTGCTCCGATAATCGTATATGCAACAATGAATGTCGGAACCGCGATAATAGTAGAAGCTGCACTGAGTTTTCTTGGGATAGGGGTTCAACCTCCTACACCTGCATGGGGCAAGATGCTTGCAGATTCTATGTCTTATATTGATGTAGCCCCATGGATGATGTTTTTTCCCGGGCTGGCTATTTTAATAACAGTTTTAGGCTTTGTCTTACTTGGCGATGGATTAAGAGATGCGTTTGACCCGAAATTAAAGTAATTCATTAGTAGATAATTAATTTGAAATTGTAGATTTTTATTAAATTATTTTTGCAATATGACAGAGACAGAAAACAATAAAATTTTAGAAGTCAAAAATTTAAGTACATATTTTTATACTGATGACGGTGTGGTTAAAGCAGTCGATGATGTCAGTTTCGATCTTAAAAAAGGCGAAACTCTGGGCATCGTAGGCGAGACCGGATGCGGTAAAAGTGTAACCGCTCTTTCGATATTGAGATTGATTCCACAACCGCTGGGAAGAATTGTCGCTGGTGAAATAATCTTTGAGGGCAGGGATTTGTTAAAACTGGGGCAAAAAGATCTCCAGAATCTCAGAGGTAATAAAATTTCAATGATTTTCCAGGATCCGATGACTTCTTTAAATCCTGTTTATACGGTAGGCAATCAGGTTATGGAATCCCTGATTGTGCATAGAAAATTAAAAAAAGATGAAGCCAGAAGGGAAGGTTTGAAACTTCTCGAAATGGTGGGAATACCTGAATTCAAAAGAAGGTTCAATAACTACCCGCACGAGTTCAGTGGAGGAATGAGGCAAAGAGTCATGATTGCCATGGCAATTGCAAATAGCCCCAGTATTCTTATAGCTGATGAACCGACAACTGCACTTGATGTAACTGTTCAGGCTCAAATATTGGAGTTAATGGATGAGCTTAAATATAAAACAAATTCTTCGATAATAATAATAACACATGATCTTGGTGTGGTCGCAAAGTATGCAAATAGAGTAATGGTAATGTACGCAGGTAAACCTGTCGAATTTTCAAGCGTAGATAATATATTTTATAAACCGGCGCACCCATATACGATCGGGCTTATGAAATCAGTGACCAGGCTGGATGAAGAAAAAAGAGGGAAATTAAAACCAATTGAAGGTTTGCCTCCCAGTTTGATAGATTTACCAAAATTCTGTATTTTCAGAGCAAGATGCAAATATGCATGCGATGAGTGCAAAGGAGAATATCCACCCCTGAAAGAAATAGAAAAAGACCATTTTGTATCATGCTACAGGGGGAAGGAATTCATGGAAGGAATAATTGAAAGATTTGATAATTAAATATGGAAAATAATAAATTACTGGAAGTCAAAAATTTAAAAAAATATTTTAATCTAAGAAGCGGGTTTTTGTTTCAAAAATTTACGGGTTCCGTAAAAGCTGTGGATGATATAAGTTTTTTTATCAAAAGAGGCGAGACTTTTGGACTTGTAGGTGAAACAGGCTGCGGTAAGACCACTGTGGCAAAGGTAATATTAAGGCTTGTACCGCAGACCAGCGGGGAAGCAACATACAACGGAGTGAATCTATTCAAATTAAATAGCAAAGAAATGTTCAAAATAAGAAGAGAAATCCAGGTGATCTTTCAGGATCCTTACGCATCGCTTTCTCCAAGGATGACGGTTGGCGATATTATAAATGAACCGTTTGAAATCCATAAAATAGGTGATAAAAGAAAAAGGATAAAAAAAGTAAAAGAATTATTAAGAGTGGTAGGACTTAATCCTGAACATATACACAGATATCCGCATGAATTCAGCGGCGGGCAGAGACAGAGAGTTGGAGTGGCAAGGGCTCTGGCTCTGACTCCAAAGTTACTTTTATGCGACGAACCCGTGTCAGCTCTGGATGTATCGGTACAGGCACAGATTTTGAATTTACTAACAGATCTTCAGAAAGAATTTAATCTCACTTATCTTTTCATTGCCCATGACCTTTCCGTAGTAAAACATGTAAGCGACAGGATAGGTGTAATGTATCTCGGGAAAATGGTCGAAGTTGCAAAAAGTGAAGATTTATATAAAACACCGCTTCATCCCTATACAATGGGTTTATTATCTGCGATTCCTATTCCTGATCCCGAACTGGAAAGAAAAAGGAAGAGAATTGTTTTGGAAGGGGACGTCCCAAGTCCCATTAATCCTCCATCCGGATGCAGTTTTCATACCAGATGTCCGAATGCACAGGATATTTGCAGTATGGAAGAACCGGAATTAAGGGATTACTCAAAAAATGGAAATGAACATCTTGCTGCATGCTTTTTTGCAGGAAAACCCATAGTCTAAATAATAAATTTACAGGTGTACATATGAATAAACCAAAAAAAATAATGATATTTGCTTTTACATTGATATTGATGTTTACGAATATTTTCCTGTGTTCATGTGAATATAACAATCTGGGATTAGTTACCATAGACGATGAAACAGGGAGCGTCAATGAAAAAGATGATACCGATAATCCGGATGTCAGCAGTAGAGAATTTTTCCTTGAATTAAAAGAAAAACAAAAGAATAAGAATCCCCTGGATGATATTAATGTAAGGAAAGCAATATTTTATGCCATAGACAGAGAAAAAATCGTAGACGAGCTGCTCGGGGAATATGGCGAGGTACTGGATAGCTTGTTTTCAAAAGATTCCTATTATTATTATCCGGCATGGTCAGAATATGATTATGATATAAATAAAGCAAAAGAATTTTTAAGCAAGGCAGGTTACGGCGTGGATAATCCACTGTATATTACCATAGGTTCCGTAAGTGATAATAACGCCAGGCAGGTAATAGAAGAGATGATTATAGAAGATCTGGAAAAAATAGGGATAGAATTATGGATATTCAATAAGCCTTCAAAAGAATGGTATCAGGATTACGTTGAAAAAGGGGATTATGAACTTGGTATATGGTCGATTTATAATTTCGATGGGAGCAGCCTGTTCTATAACTTCGATTCCGGAAAAATACCCCCATTGAAGACAGAGGAAAATAAGAATTGTGAAAATTTCTATTGGTATGAAAATTTAAATGCCGATGAAATTTTAAAGAAAATTAAAGAAGAAAATGATCCCGAAGTAAAAAAAGATCTACTCCGGAATTTACAGGATCTGCTGGTCCAGGATGCCGTGGTTCTGCCACTGTACAGCAGGTTATTTTCAGTAGCATATAACAATAAGAAATTAAAAAAAATCGATATCGATATAAAAAATAATAAAATCTTTTTTAACATAGAAAACTGGATTTTATCAAATAAGGAAAATTCGGATGAGAATGGTAAAAATGAAATCATTATTGGGTATGAAGGTGAAGATTATGAGTTCTCGGGTCCATTCGATCAGGATTATATCAGTAGTCTTGTAATGAAGGGATTATGGCAAATCAATGAAAAAGGAGAATGCGAGGCAGTTCTTGTGGAAGAAAATGATTATTCCTATGAGAACGCAAATGAAACAACGGATCTTGAGATCGATGTCACGCTAAAAGATGAAATTTTCTGGGAGGACGGGGACCCCATAACATCGGAAGATGTCAAATATACTTATGAATCAATTCTGGGAAATGAGGATTTGGATATTGATGAAGATTACTCAAAATTAAAAGCAATTGAAGTAATAAACGAAAAAGAGTTCAAAATAATTTTTAAAGAATATATAAATAATTGGAAGAAATTATTCCAGCTGGTATTAAAGAAAGGATCACTGGATGAAAAAAATATAAGTGATTTATCTCCTAATGATATTATTGCGAATGGTCCTTATAAAATAGAAGATTATAAGGAAAGAAAATATCTGACACTGGTTAAAAATGAATTTTATTCCGTAAAAAATTCCGAAAAAGCATCAGAAATAGATTCTATCAGTGTAATATTCGATGTTGATATTAATAATCTGGTGGGTATGTTGAGAGATGGGGATATCGATTTATTAAATATCCCGGTAGATCTGGATTTAATGGAAAGCCTGGAAGAAAATGAAGATTTTGATTTACTGGTTAAGCCCGGGAGCCTGCTGGAGCATCTTGCTATTTGCTTAAAACCAAAAGAAAAATAGATTATAAAAGTAATAATATCCTCCATGAGAATGCCCATAGTGTTGTAATAGTTTATTGACAATAATAAATATTGTTCCTAAAATTAGTAAGTTCCAAATCATGCATTTCATTTAATTTAATTAATATGTGTCGGAATGGCGGAACTGGTAGACGCGCAAGGTTGAGGGCCTTGTGAACGATTTAGTTCATGGGGGTTCAAGTCCCCCTTCCGACACCAGTAAATTTAGAAAGTATGGTTAAACAGTAAAGTTAAACAAATAAAAACATGCCAGAAGTGCATGTTTTCAGGGACTTGAAGGGACGGACTGAGTGTAAACGAAGGAGTCCGCGTCTCTGCAGCGAGCGAAGCGAGACGAAAGAACAAGTCCCCCTTCCGACATCAGTTTAGATACAAACTCTTCCAGAAAATTCACGGGTTTTTTCTGGTCATTTGATCTTCCGGGTCATAATTTAATTATTATATGAGGCATATTATTAAATATCCTTTTTATATTCCGATATTTATAAATAATAAAAGTATACATTAAAGATAAATGAAATATAATTATAATAACTTTATGAATATCATTGATAATGAACATGAAAGAAGCATATTTATATAAAAAGCTTGATGATAAAAAAGTAAGATGTGATCTTTGCAATCATAGGTGCCTTATAGAAGATCAGGAGAAGGGAAAATGCTGTGTCAGGAAGAACATCGATGGGGTCCTGTATTCTCTTGTATACAGAAGGTTAATCGCTGAAAACTCTGATCCAATCGAGAAAAAACCACTGTTTCATTTTTTACCCGGTACTTATTCCTTGTCTATAGCAACAGTCGGATGTAACTTTAAATGTTTTTTCTGCCAGAATTTCAATATTTCACAGACACCATCTGATTTTGATATTATAGAGGGAAAAGATGTTTCTCCGGAAGAGCTGGTAAATCATGCTCTTACAAACGGAGATAAAAGTATATCGTATACTTATACGGAACCTACAATTTATTTTGAGTATGCTTATGACACTGCTAAACTGGCAAATGAAAAAGGATTAAAAAATATCTTTGTTACCAACGGTTTCATGACTGAAGAATGTATCATGATGATAAAACCTTACCTTGATGCGGTAAATGTGGATTTGAAAAGTTTTTCGGAAGATACATATAAAGAGAAAATCGGAGGAAAGCTGAAACCTATTCTCAATAATATTGCCCTTATGAAGAAACTGGGTATCTGGGTAGAAGTAACTACACTTATAATTCCGGGGATCAATGATTCCATAGATGAGTTAAAAAACATAGCAGAATTCCTGGCTGGAATCGATGAAAATATACCCTGGCATCTGAGCGCTTATTATCCTCAATATAAGTCTGATATTCCTCCAACCGATGCAGAAAAAATTAAAACTGCAGTCGATACAGGTAAAAATGCAGGATTAAAATACGTCTATGGAGGAAATATTCCTGGAAGCAAACATGAAAATACTATTTGCCCCAACTGCAACAATACACTTATAGAAAGAACGGGATTTTCAGTCTCCGGTAATAAAATAAAAAAAGGTTCCTGTTACAATTGTGGCCATAAGATAGAAGGAATATTTTAGTAAGGTTGAATCTTATATTTAATCTTTTAAATTCCTACCAGGGGAAAAGATTTCTTAACTTTTAAATAAAATTATCTTATAATATTTTTCTATTGTTTTAAAAGGCGGCATAGCCAAGTGGTAAGGCAGAGGTCTGCAAAACCTTTATCCCCGGTTCGAATCCGGGTGCCGCCTCCAGATTATTGTAAAAGGTTAAAAAATCTTTTAAAGGTGCACTTACCGGTAAAGGCATAGAATATGTTGGAAGTATGCTGAGCACTGATATGATATTTGTACAGGGAGTTGTTTAAAAAAATAATAATAAAGCATGACCAATGAGGAGCAGGGTGTTTTGGCTATGTCTGATAATTCAATTGCGATAGAGACTTTTAGTCTGACAAAAAAATATGGAAGTCTGGCTGCTGTAAATAATTTGAATTTGAAAATCAAAAGCGGCGAGATTTTTGGCTTTTTAGGTCCAAATGGAGCAGGGAAGACTACAACGATAAAATTGATGACCGGACTGCTTAAACCAACAGCAGGTACCGTTAAAATCACAGGCAACGATATACAGGAAGATCCACTTGGAGCAAAGAAAAATTTCGGACTTATACCGGAGGAACCCCTGATTTACGAGAAGCTGACAGGAATAGAATTTTTGAGGTTTATGGGAAACATATTTACAGTGGATAGAAAAGAAATAGAGGAAAAGATAAAGGAACTTTTAAAAGTTTTTGATCTTACCGGGAGAGGAGATGAACTGATCCAGAGTTATTCTCACGGAATGAAGCAAAAAATGGCCATAGCCGGGGCCTTGATCCATTCTCCTAAAGTATTGTTTTTTGATGAGCCGACAGTAGGACTTGATCCCAGGAGTGCCAGAGTAATAAAAGACATAATGAAATTCAGGGCAAGATCGGGAGTCTGTATTTTTATGTCCACCCATATACTGGAAATTGCTGAGAGGATATGTGACAGAGTTGGCATCATCAATAAAGGTGAACTTATAGCTGTTGGGAATATGGATGAATTGAGAAAAGTCTCGAAAGAAAAGGAAGGTAATCTGGAAGAAATATTTTTACAGTTGACCGGGGAAGAAGAGGATATAGATATTATCAAATCTCTGACTTAACTCATTATATGCTTGGTTTATTATTAAAAAACAGACTAAATATATTATTTCTCGGGTATACGAGAGATGAAATTAAAAAAAAGACCGGAAGAATAATCGGTACTTTCCTGGGTATAGCGATTTTTTCACTTATTCTTTATTACTCAGCCAGATTTTTTACTTTTATTTACAATAGATTGGATACAGGACTCGCAAATACGATATTCGATATCGCACTGGACTATATTTTTCTGGTCGTCTTTATTTTTATAATATTTACCGGTATCGCCACGAGCCTATATATTTTATATTTATCCAAAGATCTTGAATTATTACTGAGCCTTCCAATAAAGTATAGAACTGTCTTCATATATAAATATATAGAAGCGTTGGTTACAAATTCTTATTTGTTTTTTATAGCAATTATGCCGATTTTGATATCTTTTGGAATAACATCAAAGCTGCCAATGGCTTATTATCCTTCGATGATAATTGTTTTTATATCCGTAGTCTCAATTCCAACCAGTCTTGGAGTCCTGACAGGTATGGCAGCGGTAAGATTGATCAATCCTAACAGGGCAAAAGAAATTCTCGCCTTTATAGGAGGATTATTCGGACTTCTGATATGGCTGTCCACACAGCTTATAGCGAGATTTGGTGAGAATATGGCACCGCAATTGAAATCAATGAGTATTGAAGATATAAAGGCGTACATCACAGCTGTTTTTGATAAGCCCTTTCTAAAATTCTTTCCTTCGACATGGGGATCCAATACATTATTTTATCTGCACAACGGTAACTATAAAGAGTTCGGCTTGAATTTTATTTTGATTACTGCGGTTTCTGCTTTATTGATATTTCTCTGCATAGTCATATCTCAGAGAATATATTATACAGGCTGGTCAAACTCATCTCAGGTCGCTGCAAGGACAGGATCCAGGAGAGTAAAAATAAAAATAGAAGTTAATACAGATGAGAAGGGGAAGTATGGATACGGGCTTTTTTCCGGAGTGAATTATTTTATATTAAAAGATTTTAAAATCCTCTTAAGGGACGCCAGAAGACTTTTGAATATTTTTTTACCGATGTTCATGTTTACTTTTTTATTTTTCTGGTCTTTTTCAAGAAGCATCAATGATAGCGGAGAAATTAATTTTTTTCTGCCCCTGAAGATAATTCTATTTTTATTTTTACCATTAGCTATTATAGGCCTCGTAAATTCAAATATCTCAGCAAATAACATTGGAAGCGAAGGATTACAATTCTGGATACTTAAAGTATCGCCTTTACAGCCAAAAATAATTTTAAGGACAAAAATAATTTTTAGCTCTATCCTAACCATATTTTGCGGGATTATAATAATGACCATATTTTATTTCGTATTTAAACCGGGATTATCATATCTTATATTAGGGCTGATCCTTTTAATTTTATTCAGCTGGGGCGAATCAATAATCGGCACTTCGGTAGGGACCTTTTTCCCTGTCTTTAAGCCATCTCAATCATCTAATAAAAATAACATATCATTTATCGGAGGTATGTTGAATCTGATGTTGTTTCTGTTATATATATTAATTTTTGCCGGTATTGCTATAGGGATATTATATCTGGCGAATTATTTAAACTGGTCGAGTCTCATTTCATTTCCTGTTATAATTGCTCTGGAGCTAATACTTGATATAATTTTATATAATACACTGGTAAATTTAAGTACTTACAGATTAAATGCTTTAGAATGGAAGTATTAAACAGGAGGGATATTATTATGAGCATTAAAATGAATCATATAGAGGGAACTAACAAAGGCAGCATTGTCCTGTATGCATTAAGTACCTGTCAATGGTGCATGAAAACAAAAGAACTTTTAGACCGGTTAAATGTCGAATATTCCTATATAGATGTAGATCTGGCAGATGAAAAGGACCAGGATGAAATAGTGGAAGAGATAAAAAAATATAATCCTGCATGCAGTTTTCCCACAATTGTGGTTGATGAAAATTACTCCATAATAGGATTCGATGAGGTAAAAATAAGAGAAAGATTTAAGTAATGAAAAAGGCCGAGATAGCAGACGAAGAAATTGAAAAGTTATATATAAAATTGAAAGATGATGCTGGATCGGGGGGATACCACCTGAATCCTGATACCGGTTTCACGAAAAAACTGGTAAGAGGTTTGCTTGTAAATCAGGAAAGATATGGATATCAGGCCTGTCCCTGCAGACTGGCATCTGGTAATAAAGAAAAAGATCTGGATATAATATGCCCCTGTGATTACCGTGACCCCGATCTGGATGATTACGGAACCTGTTATTGCGGACTTTATGTAGATAAGGAAATCCTGTCAGGTAAAAAGAAATTAAACCCCGTTCCGGAAAGAAGATTTATGGGACAAAAAAAGTTTAATCAGAAGGAAGTAAAAAAATATATGGATAAAGTTTTAAATCTTGAATATCCGGTGTGGAGATGCAAGGTATGCGGTTACCTGTGTGCAAGGGAAAAACCACCGGAAATATGTCCCGTATGCAAGGCTAAAAGAGAAAGATTCGAAATATTTATCGAAAAATAAACAATATGGCTTAATCCATTATTTCATCTTTATAAGCCAATCCCGCTATAGTAAGTTTATTCTCACCAAATTTATCCGATATTCTGTCAATAGCTTCGTTCAGATTTTCGTTCGCAGATCTGTCGTCTGGAAGCAGGTTTTCCAGCATGAAGACTGGTTTCAAATTGCTTACCGAAACCCCGATCAGTCTGATTTTTTTTCTGTTCAAATCAAAATTTTTAAGCAGGAGAACGGAGGATTTCTGTATATCGAACATGCCGGAGGTGTATTTTTTTAAAGTCACTCTCCTGGTGATCGTCTTAAAATCGGAAAATCTTACCTTGAGAGTGATTACTTTGCCTTTATATTTCTGTAAGCGGAGATTTCTGGATACTTTTTGAGAGAGAAAAAGAAGGGTCGATCTGAGTATCTCAAAATCATCCACATCTTTTCTATAAGTCACCTCTCTTCCTATCGATTTCGGTTCCTGATTTATCACTACTTTTCTGTTATCGGTCCCGTTTGCCATCTCATGGATGATCCTCCCGGATTCCCCGAATTTATTTTCGATTATTGGCAGCGGAGTATCGGCAAGGTCGCCAATGGTTTCGATCCCCATTGATTTGAACTGCTCATCCGTGACTCTTCCCACGCCCCATATATAAGATACCGGAAGGAGCCTGACTTTTTCCATGACTTCTCTGGTATTTTCAAGGACCGTAAGGCCGTTAGGTTTTCCTATGCTTGAGGCAAGCTTGGCTAAAAACTTATTGGGACCTATACCGGCAGAGGAAGTCAAATTGGTCTGTTCATAGATCCTGCCCTTTATTTTTTTGGCAATTTCCAGCTCATTACCAAAAAGTTTCTGGCAGCCGGTTATATCCAGAAAGGCTTCATCGCAGCCTATGGATTCTACCAGGGGAGTGAATTGAAAGAATATCTTTTTTATCAGCATCGACTCCTTAAGATATTTTTCCATGTTGACCGGAATGAAAATGCCTTCGGGGCACAGCCTCTTTGCGCGGATCAGAGGCATCCCTGAATGCAAACCATATTTTCTTGCTTCGTAAGAAGCGGAGGAAATCACGCCTCTGTTCAGCGGTCCGCCTACTATCAAAGGTTTATTCTTATATTCAGGAGCATCCCTTTGCTCTATCTGGGCAAAGAAAGCATCCATATCCACGTGTATTATTCTCCTCAGGTCTTCCATACCGGTCTTGCTTCCTTAAGCAAGATATTCTTAATGTTGTCTCTTCTGATCCCGCTTTTGGCTCTTTTTAAATCCGTAAGACTTACAGCATTTTTACCGATTACGGATATCTCTCCATCCTTGAAGCAGGGTCTTCCTTCAATAATCAGAGCGGAACGGCTCATCATTGTTTTTGAGCTGTCTTCAGAAGCATCGGGGAAAAACACTGTTTCATACATCCCATCTCTGTCTTCCATTGTGCACAACAGTATATTTCTGCCGTTCCTGCCTTTATTGATTTTTCTGGAAATGACGATTCCCGCAGTAAATATATTTTTTTTACCGGATATGGAGCGGGAGAAGTCCCCGCTCTCTACGGTACGATACTGCTCCAGTTCGTCTTTAAAATACATCAGAGGAGAGCGGCTTGCACAAAACCCCAGAATTTTTTCTTCCAGTTCCAGCTTTTCTTCAAGATCAAAATCTCCGGGATGATCTATATCCCGGGGCTGGAGATATTTACTTCGGAGAAGGGCATCGCTATCCTTTTTAAGGTTCTTCAGACTATGACAGACAAGCAGCAGATATTTCCTTTGCAGGCCGGTGAAATCAAATGCCCCTACTTTTATAAGGTTTTCGATTACCTTTTCCGGTAATCTGAAGTTCTCTGAGATTCTACAATAAAAATCGGTAAAATCTTTAAAATCTCCGTTTTTGGTCCTTTCGTTTATTATGTGATTTACGCCTGTATATCCCAGTCCTTTTACATTAAGCAGGGGGATCCTTATGGATTTTCCATCATCTTCGACGGAGAATTCAAATCCGTTTTTATTGATATGGGGAAGTTTTATTTTTATATCAGATCTTCTTGCTTCTTCGATATATTGGCCTCTGCCGTAATACCCCGAATTATTGGTCAGTATTATCGACAGGAGTTCCGCAGGGTAATGTGCTTTCATATAGCATGTCCTGTAGGTCAATTCGGCATAGGCGGTTGCATGGGCTTTTACGAAACCGTAACTGGCAAATTTGGAAATAAGATTGAAAATTTCCCCTGCTTTATCTGCGCCGTAACCATTACGGACCGCACCCTCCATAAACCCTGCTGCCTGTTTTCTCATCTCTTCCTTTGAAAGGCAGGTCATGGCTTTCCTTAGATTATCTGCTTCGCCCAGAGAATATCCTGCTATCACAGCTGCGATTCTCATGACCTGTTCCTGATATAGCATTATCCCATACGTCTCTTCCAGGATCGGCTCCAGGTCCTCATGAGGATAAGTGATTTTCTCTCTTCCGAATTTTCTCTCAATAAAATTTTTGACCATTCCCGATTGCTGTGGACCGGGTCTGTAAAGAGAAATAAGCAGTGCGATATCGTTTAAATTAGAAGGTTTTACTTTTTTTGCCAGTTTCCTTATACCGAAACTTTCCAGTTGAAAGACTCCCAGGGTCTTTCCATTTTTCATCAAATCAAATGTTTTTCTATCATTATAAGGTATCTTGGCGATATCGAGGTCTATATTTCTTTTGCTTTTCAGCATCCCTACTGCATCGTCTATTAAACTGAGAGTGAGAGAATTTATAAGGTCTATTTTAAGAAGCCCGAGATCTTCTATGCTGCCTTTATCATACTGGCTGATTATTTCCCCGGTCTCGGACAGGGTAAGAGGAATCTTTTTTGCCAGATTGGAACCGGACACTATAAATGCGGAAGGATGTGTGGAGATGTGTCTCGGGTAACTTTCAATCTTTCCGGAAATGCAGGCTATTTTTTTGTACTGCGTGTTTTTTGCGTCCGTATATCCAGGATTTCCGGTAAGGTTCCCGGTATCAATATTATGCCTGTTCGGATATGAGGAGAGCCCATAGCCCGCTTTTATTACAGTATCCATATCTTCTTTGCCCCAGCCCAGTATCCTTCCCGCATCTCTTATTGCAGCTCCTGGCCCGAGAGTTGAAAAGATACATACTCTGGAAATATTGTTTTTACCATATCTGTCTGCCAGGTATCTTGCTATTTCGGCTCTTCTCTTGCCGGAAACGTCGATATCTATATCCGGGAGTTCTTTCCTTTCTCTGTTAAGAAACCTCTCGAAATAAAGGTTGTTTTTTACAGGGTCGACATTTGAGATGCCCAGTATGTAAGATACCACACTTCCTGCCGAGGAACCCTTGCCGCAAATGGGGATATTATTTCTATATGCATATCTTGCTATATCGGCCACTATAAGAAAATACCCGCATAAACCTGTTTCTGCTATTATCTTAAGTTCCTTTTCCAGTCTGCTGAGGACATCTGCAGGAGGATCGTCCCCGTATCTCCATTTAAGGCCTTTCCCATAGCATAGTTTCCTGAGATATCCTTCTTCCGTTTCATTTACCCTGTTATTAAAGTGTGGAAAATCTATATTGCCGAGAGGCAGTTTGAGATTGCATTTTTCTGCTATGGCCCGGGTATTGGAAATTGCCCCCGGCACATCGTGGAACATCCCGGCCATCTCGGAAGCGGACTTGAAATAATGTTCATTGTTATCTATTTGCTTTATACGGGTATCATTTTTTGCTCCCATGGCTTTTATTTTAGAAAGATACTTATATGTTCCATAATCTTCCTTACTTAAATAATGGACATTGTTTGCCGCCGCTACGGGGATGTTGTTCTCATATGCAAAATTGATCAGTATCTCGGAAAACGATGATGCGCACAGATCCCCTCTTGACTTCGGATATCTCTGGATCTCCAGGAAGAGATCCCCTTCGAATAATTCCCGGTAGTCTGCTGCCGACTGCAGTGCTTCCTTTGCTCTTCCTTCTTTTATAAGCAAGGAAATTTCGCCGGTTCCGCAGCAGCTCAGTCCCAAGAGTCCTTCGCTCATTTTTTTAAGATCCGATATCCTGACCACCGGTGCAGGACCTTTTCTTTCTATGTGTGATTTACTTATTGCCTGACATAGATTTTCGTATCCTCCTGCATTCTTTATCAATATGACAAGACTCGACAGCATCGTATTATTTTCGACGCATATTTCACATCCGACTATGGGTTTTATGTTTTTGCTCATTGCTTCTTTGTAAAATTCGATGGCTCCGCTCATCACATATCTGTCGGTGAGGGCAACCGCCTCCATATTGTTTCTTACAGCAGCACCGACAAGGTCCTTTATTTTAATGGTCGATTCCATGAGGCTGTACTCGCTGTGCACGTGCAGATGTGAAAAAAAAGCCATTTTATTAGAGTCTTGCCCTCCTGAGTTTTGTTTAGATATATGCATATAAAGCTGGCTGCCTGTATCGGTTTCTTTTATATTACTACCAAACATATGTTCGGTCAACAGGAATTTTACGGCACTCTAATATTTCCGGGGTTGATTTTTAGGCTTTTTTATATATAATATGAAACTTCGTATGGCATTATTAATAGATGTTTAAATTAAATTATTAATATTTTTTGTAAAATGCCGTGCAAAGGAAGAAAAATATGAAAAAATATAATATAGCTATACATATTTCATTCTGGATACTGGTAGCTTTTTTACTTTTGACAGTAATGTTTTTTATGTTGGCTGATAATTATAAAATTGATACTCTGCTGCCTTTACTGGAAAGTTCCGAAGAGTCTCCCGGAGAAGTGGTAGTCACGAAAATCAAAGAAGTAGAGAAGAAAGTGGACTGGTATTATTTTGTCGCTTCCGGATACAGCGCAGATGATCCTGTGCAGGGAACAGATAACGTAACCGCGACCGGGGAAGAAGTAAGAGTGGGAATTATAGCAGTTGATCCTGATGTTATACCTCTGGGGACAAGAATAGAAATAAAAGACATGGGATTTTTTACAGCGGAAGATACCGGAGGGAAAATCAAGGGTAACAGGATAGATATATATTTCGATTCAAGGAAAGAAGCAAAGGAATTTGGAAAGAAAGGCGTCTGGGTCAAAATAATGGATAGCAGTTTCAAGCTGGATTTAGCTGATCTGTAAGATACGAGATATCCGTTGATCGACTTTTATTTTATATTGTCACTGATTATCTTATTTAAGATTTTGTAGGATTTTAAGGCGTCGTTTTTCTTTATTTTACTTATATTGAAACTTTCCTTTTTATTGCTCACGACCAGCGTCGAATAAATCATGCCCTCTTTGAGACTTGCAGAATTTATATAGGGATAAGTGGCTATGAATTTCTTATCTCTTGTTATGTTGGAATAAAAATAAAAAAATAATTTTTTATTGGTCAAAATCAGAAAACCGCTTATTATATTTTCAAGGGTACCGGCTACCGAAAAGACAGTCTTTTCATCGGGTTCCATAAAAGGGAAATAACCAATAGTTTGAGCTTTTTCGTCGTATGATAAATTTTCGTTCATAACGGCACCTGATATAACTACTATTTTAAAGAAAAATCAAATGTAATTATATAAAATAATGTTTAATAAAAAAAGAAATTCTTTTTTTATAATATGTAAGTATGATTTTATAATGTGATGAAATAAGACAGGCAGGGTGTTTTGTTGACTTTTATTTTTCAAGTGGATAATATTTGTTTTGCAAAATAAATGACAAAAGTAATATAATAATTGAACCGAAATTTTACCATGCGGAAGTAGCTCAGCTGGTAGAGCATCACCTTGCCAAGGTGGGGGTCGCGGGTCCGAGTCCCGTCTTCCGCTCCATTTTTTTATGGATAATTAATTGTCCTTGCCATATAAAGATATATAATAATAATGATAAAAAATTATATAATGGATTTTATTATAAATGATAGAAAACGATAAAAAAGCATACGATATATTGAATCACAGTTCTTCTCATATAATGGCTGCAGCAATAAAAAAAATATTTCCCGATGCGAAATTTGCAATAGGCCCCTCTATAAAGGAAGGTTTTTATTATGATTTTGATATAGATAAAAATATATCAATGGAAGATCTTCCTTTAATAGAAGAAGAGATGAAAAAAATAATAAAGGCGGATTACAAGTTTGAGAAAAAAGAAATCAGTAAAAAAGAGGCGAGGGAATTATTTAAAAACAATCCATACAAGATCGAACTTATAAAAGACATCGAGGGGGACAGCGTTAGAATTTATTCTTCCGGAGATTTTATCGATTTATGCTCGGGGCCGCACATATCTTCTACCGGAAAAGTCGGAGCATTTAAACTGCTGAGTATTGCCGGTGCTTATTGGCGGGGAAATGAAAAAAATAAGATGCTTGTAAGGATATACGGAACTTCATTTTTTGAAAAAGAAGAGCTAAAAAAATACCTGGATAGATTGGAAAAGGCAAAAAGAAGCGATCACCGCAAAATAGGAAAAGACCTGGATCTTTTTAGTTTTCATGATGAAGCTCCGGGGTTCCCTTTCTTTCATTCAAAGGGGATGATTATGATAAATATCATTCTGGATTACTGGAGAGAGGAACATATAAAAGAAAGTTATGAGGAAATAAAAACGCCGATTATCCTGAGCAGCCAGTTATGGAGGACTTCGGGACACTGGGATAATTACAGGGAAAATATGTATTTTGTAAAAATCGATGAAGATGATTATGCAATAAAGCCTATGAATTGTCCGGGTGCAATTTTAGTATATAAATCAAATCAGCATTCATATAAGGAATTACCAATAAGAATTACAGAACTTGGGCTTGTACACAGACACGAGAAATCGGGAGTTTTGCTGGGGCTATTAAGAGTAAGAAGTTTCACCCAGGACGATGCTCATATATTCTGCATGGAAGAACAGGCAGAAGAAGAAATATCGAAAACAATAGGTTTGATCGACCGTGTATATAAGGTTTTTGGTTTTGATAAGTACCATCTTGAACTTTCGACCAGACCGGAAAAAAGAATTGGTACCGATATGATGTGGGAGAAAGCGGAGAATATACTCAAGAAAGCAATTGAAAGCAGAGGACTCGAATATGCGGTAAATGAGGGGGAGGGCGCCTTCTATGGTCCTAAAATTGATTTTCACATAGAGGATTGTCTGGGAAGGACATGGCAGTGCGGTACCATACAGCTTGATTTTGCAATGCCTGAAAAATTCGATATAGAGTATATGGGGGAGGACAATATAAGGCACAGGCCGGTAATGATTCATTGGGTTGTTTTAGGCAGCATAGAAAGGTTTTTAGGCATACTGATCGAGCATTACAGCGGGAACATGCCGCCATGGCTTGCACCTCAGCAGATAGCGATACTTCCGATTTCAGAAAAATTTTATGATTACGGCCTGGAAATTTATGATCATCTGAAAAAAAAAGGTTTTAGAGTAGAGATGGATAACAGAGTAGAGTCATTAAATAAAAAGATAAGGCAGGCAGAAATAAAAAAAATACCTTATATGGTCATAGTTGGGAAAAATGAAAAAGACACAGGAACAATTACGATAAGAAAAAAAACCGGCGGCGACATAAAAGAAATAAAACTTTCGGATTTTATCAGTGAACTAAAAGACGTAATAAAAAATAAAAAGAATATCTATTAGACTGGAATTATATTTATCTTTATTTTTTAAAGAAATATCTTATAATTTAACTTGAGCACTCTTGCAATACTGATTTAAAATATACAATAACTCATAAATATCTCATAAAAATACTTATTAATCTATCGGGGGGTATGTAAAATGACATTAAAGGAAAGAGTAAAGCTATACACTACAAAGACAGCTATAAGGGGTGTTTTAAAAGTGCTCCCTAAAATTTCCGATGAAAGATGGCTTTCATTAATAAAAGGACGGGTATATAAGTTAAAGAAAAAAGAAGAAAGAGATTTTCTGGAGAATTTACTTATAAATCTAAAATCGCAGGCCTCAAGGGTATCTCCAAAAGTAAGAGAAAAAGTAGTTATGAATTTGATAAATAACGCAATGGTCCAGGGCCAGCCCAGAAGGATTGCTTTCGCAAAAAAATACGGTTTTAATCCGCCTAATCTTTTAGTGATAAGCCCAACTATGAGATGCAACCTGAAATGCTATGGATGTTATGCATGGCAATATTCCAAAAAAAACGATCTGCCATATGATGTTTGCAATAGAATAATAGAGGAAGCTAATAATATAGGATTATACTTCTTCGTTATCACCGGAGGAGAACCATTCTGCTGGAGTAAATTATATGATTTTCTGGAAAGACATAATAATTCATTTTTCCAGATCTATACAAATGGTCAGCTGATAGATAACAAAGTTGCGAAAAAACTTGCCGAGCTTGGAAACGCGGTTCCCTGTATAAGCGTGGAAGGTTTTGAAAAGGAAACCGATATAAGGAGAGGAAGGGGCGCATGGAAAAGAATCATGAGAGCAATGGATGCTCTTAAGGACAATGGAGTGCTGTTTGGTTTTTCCGTAACCGCTACAAGGAATAACAACGATTTGGTAGTAAGTGATGAATTTGTTGATTTATTTGTAGAAAAAGGAGCATTTATAGGATGGTATTTTAATTACATTCCGATAGGAAAAGAACCGAATATGGACCTTATGCCCACTCCGGAACAAAGAGATTACAGAAGGGAGAGGATCCGGGAAATAAGAAAGAGTAATAAAATAATAATAGCTGATTTCTGGAACGACGGACCTCTTGTAAATGGCTGTATGGCCGGTGGTAAAAATTATCTGCATATAAACGTGAACGGAGATGTCGAGCCATGTGTTTTCGTACACTTTGCTACTGATAATATAAAGGAGAAAAGTCTCATTGAGGTGCTGAATTCAAATTTCTTCAAGGGATTCAGGAAAAGACAGCCTTATACAAAAAATCATTTGAGGCCATGCTGCATAATAGATAATCCGCATGTTTTAAGAGACATAGTTGCCGAAAGCGGTGCTTACCCGACACATGACGGCGCAGAGACAGTCGTAGGTTGTCTTGCAAAACCACTTGATAAATATGCGGGTGATTATAAAGAAATTGCCGATAAAGCATGGGATGAAGAATATGTTCCGTTAGAAGAGAGTGAAGAAGGAGAAGAAGCAGTATAGACAAAATAATCAATAATTAGTATAATTCCGAAAATAATAACAAAAAATCGTAAAGATAATAGAAAGAATAAGAAAAATAAGTAGAAATCATCTATTTCTCACCAGATGGCGGTTATTTAAACCAGTTGATCTGGTTAATTATTTTTAAATTAAAATTTAAACAAATAGGTAGATGATTTATCTGCCTATTTTTTTTAAAAAAATCAAGGAGGTGTAAATTCGAAGATAACAGAAGGATTCGTATAAACGAACAGATAAGGGTACCGGAAGTAAGGTTGATTGCTGAGGATGGCAGTCAGATTGGAGTTATTCCGGTAAAAGAAGCATTAAAGACAGCTGAAGAAAGCGGGTTGGACCTGGTAGAAGTTTCACCCAAAAGCAATCCGCCGGTCTGTAAAATAATGGATTACGGAAAATATAAATATCAACTTGAGATATCGGAAAAGTTAAAGAAAAAAAAGCAATCCCAGATAATCATAAAGGAGATAAAATTAAGGCCCAAAATAGATATAAATGACCTGAACACTAAAAAAAGGCAAATAGAAAAATTTTTATCAAGCGGTTATAAGGTAAAAATCACTGTCATGTTCAGGGGAAGGGAGATTGTCCATAAAGAGTTGGGTATAAATATGCTGAATAAATTAGTCGGGGAATTAAAAGATAAGGGCGCGGTGGAACTGGAACCAAAATTGGATGGGTATAATATAATTACGATTTTATCGCCAGTTTAAAAATAAAATTATAATATTAAAAAGTTAATTTGGAAGGATATCATTATGCCGAAGGTTAAAACTCATAAAGGAGCAGCTAAAAGATTTAAGGTAACCGGCAGCGGAAGGATTCTGAGGATGAAAGCAAATAAAGGCCATATTCTGACCAAAAAGAATGCTGAGAGGAAAAGACGGCTGAGCAAAATGCAGGAAGTATCTGCATCCGACAGAAAAAATGTAAGAAGACTATTAGCCAGATAAGAAAGGTGTGGTTTAAATGACCAGAGTAAAAAGGGGACAGGTCAAGAGATTAAAACATAAAAAAGTATTAAAAGAAGCAAGAGGATATTACGGTTCCAAAAGCAGAAGTTATAAAATTGCCAAACAGCAATTACTCAAATCAATGAGCTATGCATACAGGGACAGAAAAAATAATAAAAGGAATTTCAGGAGATTATGGATCACAAGAATCAATGCTGCAGCCAGAATAAATGGTATTTCATATAATGAATTCATAAACGGATTAAAGAAAGCAAGTATCGATATCAACCGGAAGATGTTATCCGAAATGGCTGTAAATGATCCTGATGCTTTTCAAAAACTAACTGAGATTGCAAAGAAACAAGTAGCATAAATATTCAGGTGAAAAAGAAAAAATGACTGACCAGCTGGAAAAAAAAATAGAATTAGAAATAAGCAGTTTTGAAAAAGATCTGGAAGCAGTAAAAGATTTACAGGAGTTGGAAAAATTAAAGACAAGGTATATCGGAAAAAAAAGTTTTTTAATTAAAACTTTAAAAAATATTGGAACCCTTCCTGACGATATAAAACCAATTGCCGGTAAAAAATCAAATTCTGCCAGAAATAGAATAGAGTCCGGGATCCTGCAGAAAGAAAAATATTTCAAAGGCATCCAGTATGAAAATAAATTAAAGGAAGAGCATATTGATTTATCATTACCCGGGAGAATGGTCCGGCAGGGAAGAAAAAATATAATTTCGCAGATTACAGAAGAAATAGAAGAAATTTTTATCGGAATGGGATTCGAGATTGCTGAAGGACCGGAAGTTGAGACAGATTATTATAATTTTGAGGCATTGAACACTCCGGCTGACCATCCGGCAAGATCTTTACATGATACATTCTTCATTTCGGAAAACACACTTCTGAGGACACATACTTCACCGGTTCAAATAAGATATATGGAGAGCCATATACCACCTTTAATGATAATATCATCCGGGAAAGCTTACAGGAAGGATTATGACGTGTCACATACGCCCATGTTTACGCAGATAGAAGGTCTGGTGATAGATAAAGGAATAAATTTTGGTAATCTTAAATGGACACTTGAAATACTGGCACATGAGGTTTTTGGGAAAGAAAGGAAAGTAAGATTCAGACCCCATTATTTTCCTTTTACCGAACCCAGTGTAGAAGTAGATGTTTCCTGCCATATATGCAGCGGCAAAGGGTGCAGAGTATGTTCCGGATCCGGGTGGCTCGAAATATTGGGTTCCGGAATGGTGGATCCCAATCTTTATAAATATGCAGGGTATGATCCCGAAGAAGTAAGCGGCTTTGCTTTCGGGATGGGGATAGAAAGGGTCTGTATGTTAAAATATGGTATCGAGGATTTGAGGCTTTTTTTTGAAAATGATTTAAGGTTTATCGAACAATTTTAACTTTCCTGATATATCCATAATTTAAAAGCTGCTACTTTAGTTATTTCAAAAAGATCATACTTTAAAATGATTTTTAGAGAAGGAAACTTAAAAGAGTGAAAGTAACATTAAACTGGATATGTGAATTTTTAGATAACTGCCCACTTGAACCTGAAAATATTGCAAATGTGCTGACTATGAGCGGGACCGAGGTAAAAAAGATTGAATATGTCGGCAACAGGTACAAAGATATAATCGTGGGAAAAATAACTGATTACTCCAACCACCCTGATGCTGATAAATTATCTTTATGTAAAGTAGATATAGGATCGAAAAAACTGGATATAGTATGCGGCGCCAGAAATTTCAAAAAAGAAGACAGGGTCGCTGTGGCACTTCCGGGAGCAAGGATAAAAGATATAACGATAAGGAAGAGCAAAATAAGAGGACAACTGTCGGAAGGAATGATGTGTTCCGAGATGGAGTTGGGTTTATCTTCCGAATCGCAGGGTATAATGATTCTGGATGAAAGCTGCAGGATAGGCGATGATTTCTCAAAATCGGTAGGGCTGGATGATACAGTTCTGGAAATTGAGATAACTCCTAACAGACCGGATTGTATGAGCGTGATAGGGATTGCCAGAGAAATCAGTGTCCTGACCGGCTCAAGGCTCATAATTCCAGATTATCATTTTAGCAAAAAGTTGAATCTGGATTCGAAATTTGTTATTGAAATAATCGATTATGCTCTTTGCCCCCGTTATTCCGCAAAAATTTTTAATGAAATTCCGGATATCGAATCGCCTCAACGGATTAAAAATAGGCTTATTCTTTGTGATGTAAGACCGGTTAATCTAATCGTAGATCTAACTAATTATGTAATGCTGGAAACCGGACAGCCCATGCATGCTTTTGATAAAGACCGATTATATTCTGATAGGATCATAGTAAGAAGTGCAGTTAAAAATGAGAAGATAAGGACAATAGATAATTCCGTAAAAATACTTGATGCGGATGCTCTGGTAATAGCAGATGAAAAAAAGGCAGTTGGAATTGCGGGTATAATGGGTGGTAAAGATACAGAAATAGGTCCGGATACGAAGAATGTGCTGCTGGAGTCCGCAAATTTTTACGGGCCTTCAATAATGAAGACTTCAAAAAATATCGGACTGCGCACGGAAGCTTCTAACAGGTTCGAGAAAAAAATAGATCCGATGTTAACAGTATTTGCTCTTGAAAGATTTGAAGATATATTGAAAAAAATAACAGGTATTGAGGCAGAAGAATGCATATATGACAATTATCCGGGGAAAAAGCGGGAAAGAAAGATAGATCTAAGAGTAGAAAAAGTAAACAAGACTCTTGGAAAGAAAATCGATAAGGATTTGATGTCGGAAATCCTCACAAAATTAAAAATCGATAATATTGTAAAAAATAATATCATAGAAGCAACTGTTCCATCTTTCAGGTATGAAGATCTTGAAAGAGAAATAGACCTGGTAGAGGAAATAGCAAGGATATACGGCTACGATAAGCTGGATTCTATTCCAACCGGAGTCAGGGACAGACAGGGGAAATATAACGCTTATCAGAAAACGGTAAGAAATGTCAGACAGACCCTCTGTGATATAGGATTAGATGAGGTTATAAATTATTCATTTTTAAGTGCCGGAGAAATTGAAACATTTAAATTGAATCTGGAAGAAGAATATAATGACATTGTTACTATATTGAATCCGATTAATGAAGATTTTAAATTATTAAGACCGATGCTGCTTCCATCAATGATGAAAAATATAAAAGATAACATTAATCACAATATAAAAGATATAGGAATATTCGAGATATCAAAGATATTCAATAAAAAGAAATCAAATAATCTGCCTCTCGAAATAAATATGCTTGGCATCATATTGACAGGCAATGCGGTTCAGAAGGGATGGGATGAAAAAGAAAGACCTTTTGATTTTTATGATTTGAAAGGTATCCTGGAGTTTTTATGCATGAAATATTATCCACACAGCAGCTTTAAGATAGAAGAAAGGGGCTACAAATTTTTTCACCCCGGAATCAGCGGAAATATAAAAATTAATGGGATAAATATGGGAATAATCGGTATGATTCATCCAATGATAATAGAAGAGATCGAAACAGGCCAGAATACATATTATATGGAAATTAATCTGGATAATTTTATAAACAACATGAAAGAAACCAGAGATTATAAACCGGTATCGGCATTTCCTTCGATAGATATTGACCTTGCGATCGTGGTCGATGATAAGATTAAAAGTGAAGATATAACAGATGAAATAATAAAGAGCGGAACCCGATTACTTAAAAAAGTAAGGCTTTTTGATATATATAAAGGTGAGCAGATAGAAAAGAATAAAAAAAGTATTGCCTATTCCATAAATTTCAGAGATGACAGCAGAACTTTAAAAGATACGGAGATAGGGATAATTGTAAACAGGATACTGGAAAATTTAGGCAAGAGGTTTAATGCAAGAATAAGAGAATAGGCAATAAATGATAATAGATTTTCCAGGCACAAAAGGCGAGATCGAAGAAAGCAGCAGCGCACACCGGTATCATTCATCTTTAATAATCAAATATAAAAACACTAAAATACTGATTGATTTTGGGACGAAAAATAACCCGCTTTTAATAGACAGGATAAATGAATGTGATCTTATATTGATAACTCATGCTCATCCGGATCATTACATATGGACCAGAGACGAAGAGAACAGGATAAAAATTCCGGTCTATCTTACAGGGGATACGCTTGATTATGGCAAATATAAACCTCCGGCGTACAGGATTATAGAGAGTGATAAAAAATACAATTTTAAAGATCTGGAAATTATGGCATATGATGTGATTCATTCCATTAAATGTCCTGCAGTAGGGTATAAAATAAAAGGAGATAAGACAATAGTTTATGCTCCGGATATATTGGATTTTGAAAGAGACAAGGGGATTGTGCTGAAAGATACTTTCGCACTGATAGCAGATGGGTCCAGCCTTAATATAAATATGGCGCGGCGGAGGGGAGAAAAACTGTTCGGTCATACACGTATAAAGACTGTAATAGGCTGGTGCAAAAAATATGATATAGGTCATTTGATAATAACACACTGCGGTAAACAAATAGTAGAAATGGATAAAGAAGAACTGACAGGAAAGCTGCAGGAATATTCAGAAGGAAAAGTCGATGTAACTATAGCTTATGATGGTTACAGCGTAGAAATATAAAAATCTCCGGTATAAACTTACAGGCTTAAAATAAATTTAAATAATCAAGGGGTAAGAAAAGTTTTTCTTACCCCTTTTAGCTGCATTACTTTTTAATTTTTATTTTAAGGCCGGATCACCCCCCTAAAATTTTTTATAAAAAAGAATACAAACTATATGTTATCCGGAAAATCCTGAAAATAAGATTTCCGGTGACTTTTTATATTTTAACAAAGGAAAATGTAGATTTTCTGGAGATTTAATGAAGAGCTTTAAAATATATACATTATCTTCTACAGAATTTCTACATCTTTTTTTAATATAATTTCATCAAAAAAATAGCGAAGAGGAGCAAAATGTTTGGAAGTAGGAAAAAAATATTTTCTTTAATAGTTTCTTTAATTGTTATTCTTGTAATTACGGTTACTTCTTTTTCCTGTATGGGGGCAGGACCATTTTCTAATCAGGAAGATACTGGAACAAATCAGGGTATTGAAACATTCGAAGTCCGGAGAGGTGACATTTACCAAATCGTCTCAACAACCGGAAAAATAGATTCGGAAACTATCAACACTTATACGATTCCTGTTTCGGGAGAGATACTTTTTACTCTTGAAAAAGGCGATTACTTTAAAAATGGAGACATACTTGTGAAAATAGATAATTCGGATGGACTGGCACAGTTCGAAAAAGCAGAAAGAAATTTAAAGATTTCCGAAAGTTCTCTTAGAACAGCAAAGATAAATTATCAAAAGGCTATGGATGCAAATCATATAGCAATTCAAATGGCAGATCTTAATACTGAAATAACAAAAGAATCTACGGAAAGCGCACTGCATAGTCTTGAAAATGCCAATGAAATCGGAGAAAAATCTTCGATTTCTCAGGCGCAATCCGCTTACGACAAAGCAATTCTGAATGAGTCCACTACATATTGGAATAACCTGTCCAATCTGCAGTCGGCTGATGCTCAAATGGAATCAGCCACGGAAAATCTAAATCAGGCGGAAATACAAACGTCACTTGCCAGAACGGATTACGAGGAAGCTCAAAAAAATCTCGATGATTATATATTAAAAGCTCCTTACGATGGGATGATAATATCTTCTGATTTCAAGACAGGTAACCAGAATTCGGGAGGCAGTATAATTTCGATGATCAGCGATAATTTTTTGATTAAAACGACTATAGGAGAAACCGACATATTAAAAGTAACAGAAGGCGATGTGGCATATATTGTTCTGGATGCCTATCCTGACAGGCAATTTTCAGGGGAAGTAGAGAAAATCATACCGATTGCGGTAGAAGAGGGCAATATAGTTTCTTTTGAGATCTCAATCAAATTCGGTGATCTTGAAGGAACCGAACTATATTACGGACTTTCTGCAGATGCCGATATAGTGGCCGAAAAAGCAGAGAACGTGTTATATGTTCCGATACAATCAGTGTATCAGGAAAATGAAAATAATTATGTAGATGTTTTAATATCGCAACAAAAGGTTGATTCCGAAGATATTACACAGGCGGTAAAGAAAGTAGAGGTTACCACAGGTATAAACGACTACTCTTATATAGAAATAACATCCGGATTAACAGAAGGAGATATAATCGTAACTTCCAGAATACAATAGATAAATAAAAGGTGACAAATGAATATGAATAAGAAAATTATAGAAATTAAAAATGTTACAAAAATATATAAAATAGATAGTTTAAAAGTTAACGCATTAAATGGTATAGATCTCGAAATAGATAATGGAGAATTTTTATCTATTATGGGACCTTCAGGATCAGGAAAATCTACTCTCATGAATATACTGGGCTGTCTGGATATTCCTACTTCAGGATCGTATTTGCTGGAAGACGAAGATGTATCAAAACTGAATGATAATCAACTGGCAGAGATTAGAAACAAAAAGGTTGGATTTGTATTTCAAACTTTTAACCTGCTCTCCAGAACCAATATTACCGGAAATGTTGAACTTCCCCTGATTTATTCAAAGGGGAAGAAATCAAGATCAAGGAAGGATTTAATAAGCGAGGTAATAAATTCTGTCGGACTGGCCGAATGGGTAAGGCACAGGCCCAATGAACTGTCAGGAGGTCAGAGACAAAGGGTAGCCATTGCCAGGGCATTAGTAAATGATCCTGCCATAATACTTGCGGATGAGCCAACCGGTAATCTTGATTCAAGAACCGGCGAGGAGATAATGGCCATTTTCCAGAGTCTTAACCGGCAGGGTAAAACTATTCTCTTCGTGACTCACGAAATAGATCTGGCAAAACATGCAGGAAGAATAATTTATTTAAAAGACGGCGCTATAACCGGCGAGGAAATAATAAAAGATCCAATTGATGCACAAAAAAGATTAGAAGATATGCCTAAATTAGAGGATAAAATAAATAGTTTAGGAGAGAATATTTCATTATGAGAAGAATACTTGAGAATATAAAAATTGCTTTTAAATCTCTGGCTTTAAATAAACTGAGATCATTTCTGACTATGCTGGGAATTATAATAGGTGTTGGATCTGTAGTTGCGGTTATGTCAATAGGTGCAGGCGCTGAGGCATCAATAACCGAAAATATACAGAGCATGGGTACAAATACTATTACGATAACTCCCGGAAGAGAACAGGTATCCATGGGGGGAAGAGAGGTTAGTGCAGAATCAATAGGAGGTGCACAGACTGGAACGGATTTAATGGAACAGCGTAGAAATTTTATAAACGGATTTACCGAAAATGAAGATGAGGAAATTTCGGCAGGTGAATTACATCTGGAAGATGTGGAAGCTTTAAAGGAAGAAGCAAGTTTACTTGAAGAAATTGTGCCTGTTCTAACCGGTGGCGGATCTACTTTTTCTTATATGAACTGGACTGGAAGTGTAAACATAACTGCTACTTCAGAGGATTATTTGAATTTTGCGGGCTATGAATTGGAGAAAGGCAATTTCTTTACTGCCGATGATGTTTCCAATTCATCAAATACTGTTGTTCTTGGATATAATGTGGTAACTGATTATTTTGGGAAGGCAAATCCCATTGGTGAGAATGTAAAAATAAATGGGAAAAAATTTACAGTAACAGGAATCTTAAAGTCAGTTGGATATACTTTTGGTATGAGTGCTGATAATTCTATCTATATTCCTATAACAACTGCTCAAAATAAATTATATGGTATTGATACGGTCAATCAAATCACAGCAAAGGTTACAAGCGAAGAAGTTATTGATGAGGCTATAGCTGAAGCAAAGACTATCATGAGGATACAGCACCATATCCTGCCCGGAGGAAATAGCGATTTCGAAATAAGCAGTTCTGCACAACTACTGGAAATGGCAAGTTCGGTTACTGATATTATGGTTATTCTTCTATCCAGTATAGCTGCTATTTCACTTTTAGTCGGAGGCATAGGCATCATGAATATAATGTTTGTATCTGTAACCGAAAGAACAAGGGAAATCGGAATAAGAAAAGCCATAGGAGCAAAAAATAGAGATATCATGATACAATTTATTACTGAAAGTATAGTATTAAGTTTATCAGGAGGTATTATAGGAATAGGATTTGCTGTCCTTATAACAGGGGTGCTGGGTGCCTTTACAACTTTAAGTTCACCGATCACGGCTTCTCCTGTAATTATGGCCTTATCTTTTTCTACAGCTATAGGTTTGATTTTTGGTATTTTCCCTGCTATGAGAGCGGCGAGGCTCAATCCAATTGAATCATTGAGGCATGAATAGTGTTTAATATGAATTTGTCTTTAATTTTTAATTGTTTAAAATAATTGTATAAATTTACTATGGTTTAATTAAAAATATGAAAATTCTTATTATTGAGGACGAAAAATCTATAGCTGATAATTTAAAAATTGGTCTGGAACAGCACAGATTTATGGTAGATGTTGCTTATGATGGTCAGAATGGCCATTATCTGGCTGGAGAATATGATTATGATATCATAATACTGGATCTGATGCTTCCCGATATGGACGGGGAAGATTTATGCCGCAGAATAAGAAAAGAGAAAAGAGATAGTTTTGTAATAATGCTGACCGCTAAGAAACAGATAGAAAATATTGTAAATGGATTGAACTGCGGCGCCGATGATTATCTTACAAAGCCCTTCGAGTTTTCGGAGCTTCTTGCAAGAATAAGGGCACTTCTAAGAAGAACCTCAAAAAATAAGGAAAATACGCTGTGTATCTCGGACCTGAAAATGTATCTGGATAAAGAGCAGGTATTTATAGGAGAAAAAGAGATAAAACTTACTAAAAAGGAATTTATGATTTTGGAATATCTTTTAAGACATGAAGGGCAGCTTGTCAGTAGAAATCAAATACTTGAACATGCGTGGGATAGAAATGTAGATATCTTTACCAATATAGTAGATACCCATATCAAAAATTTAAGAAGAAAATTAGGTAAATCCGGCAGGCTTATTGAAACTGTTTATGGTTCGGGATATAGAGTTTTAAGCAGAAAGATTGATAAATAATTATAATCCGGAAGGCGAATTAATTGAAATTAACGTTTAAAAGTAAAATATTGATATGGTTTGGAGTTATTATACTTATTTCTTTCATACTATATGGATTTTTGATTTTCATTGTCTATAGATTCAATCTGATGGGCGAAAGATATATGGTTGCTTTGAGCGAGCATCCCGGCATAGATAACCTGATGATGGATCGTCTTAAAGAACTGAATGTATCAGGACCTTTCGGACCGATGCCGCAATTAACCGTACTGCCGCCGGGATTATTCATAAGGATATTTTTTACTATAACAGGCGGTGTACTGGCAATCATAATAATATCTGTATCGGGTGGATTTCTTGTTTTAAGAAGGATGCTCGATCGGATTAATTTTATAACCAGAAATGTAAAAGAAATTGATGAGAAAAGATTACATTTAAGATTGAATTTAAAAGGAAAGGATGCTATTTCAAATATGGCAAAGGTGTTTGATGATATGCTTGATAAAATTGAGATGTCATTTAAGAAGCAGAAGCAATTCATCCAGAATGTATCCCATGAAATAAATACGCCTCTTACGATAATCAAAACGAAAATAGATGTATTAAAACAAAAAAGAGATATTGCTACAAAAGATTACAAAGAAACCATCGAGCTGATCAATGATGAGATTATGAGGTTGTCCAGGATAACAGAAGAGCTTTTGATTCTATCCAATCTTGAAGAAAATGGCAGTAAGGCAGTATTTGTTCCTGTTAATATTAAAGAAATTCTGGATAAAATGTTAAAATTATTTGAAAATCAAATCGATTCAAGGGAAATTGTATTAAGGACAATCTTTAATGGCAAGTTTGAAGTCCCTGGAAATAAGATACAGCTTGAACAACTTTTATTCAATCTTATGGACAATGCTATAAAATATAGTATTCCCGGCAGGGAATTAACGATAAGCCTGTCAAATGATAAAAAAAGTAAATTATTGATTTTTAATATTACGAATACGAGTACTATAATAAAAGAAAAGGATCTGCTCAATATTTTTGAACGGTTTTATAAGACTTCTGCCACAACTGAAAGCAAAGGTTTTGGACTGGGACTTTCCATAAGTAAGAAAATTGTAGAAAATCATAACGGAGAGATAAAGGCAGACTATAACAATATAAAGAAAGAAGTAACATTAAAAGTATTGCTGCCGTTGATTATTTAGAATTGAACTAATTTTATCCTCCAGTTTTTCTCCATTTTTAAGTTATATAATGAAAAATTATCATTTTAAAAAGGGGGATTTTTTGCAGCAAATGGCCGGACCGGGCGGTTTTTTTATTATATTCAGGCTGATCGGGTATTTACCATATATAGCTATTGGAATGCTGATAATCGTTGTGGCATTATGGATCATATTTGGAATTAAAAAATTAAGATGGGTAAAGATACTTGCAATAGTTTTAACCATACTTGTAGTAATAACAGGCGGTTTGAGTCTGGGGACTTTTTTTATCGGCAGAAGATTCAGAGAAGGATTACATCCCAATGGCGAACAGTTAGAGAGATTTGAAGAATGGCGAGACAATGGAACTGAAGAAAACGGCAGCACCAGTTTAATAGAAAATATGCAGGTAGTTGTTTAAGACGTAAATAATTTTTAATAGAGTTAATAATCATTTAATCGTGATATAATATTTTAAAATTATTAACTCTATTTTTTTTTAATTTTATTTTACATATAATAAATTTTTTACCTTTACCGGGTAATAATTAAAGTTATTTTATAAAATAAAAAAAATGAAACTGACTTTAATTAAGAAAATTCAAGAAGCAAAAGATATTTATACTTTCGTATTTGAACCTGAAAATCCTGTGAACTGGAAAGCCGGGCAATATATTTTTTTTAAAATACCTCATGAAAATCCGGATGATAGAGGGGAAATCAGACATTTTACTATTTCTTCGGCACCTTCTGAGAAAAATATTTTCTTAACGACAAAATTTGATTTTGAAAATGGAAGTTCCTTTAAAAAAGCGTTGTTTAAATTAAATCAGGGAAGCTCGATAGAAGGATTCAATTTGGGCGGAGATTTTATATTAGAAAATTTAAAAGCAAAATATATATTTATTGCCGGAGGAATTGGAATCACACCATATCGTTCAATTTTAATGGATCTGGCACACGAAGGCAGATTAACGGATATAATCCTTTTTTACTGTGGCAAAGCTGATGGGATTATCTTTATGGACGTTTTTAATGAAATAAAGAAGAAATATGAATGGCCGCTGATTCATTTCGTAATAGAACCACAGCTTATTAATGAAGAAATAATAAAAGAAAAAGTCGCGGATCTGGAGGATCGGATTTTTTATATTTCAGGTCCTATGGTCATGGTAAGAATCGTAGAAGAGATTCTATTAAAATTGAATATTAAAAAGAGCAGTATAGTAAAAGATTACTTTCCGGGCTATGGTTAAATAATATATATATATATATTGATCTTTGCAGATCGTTCACCTTAGCCTTTATAAGCCTGCATGATTTCCGATATTTATAATATAGGGACAATATGAAAAATTATCACCGAACGATACTTACGTTACTATCTGTGTTGTTTCTGTTCCTGAGTTTCAGAGAGCTGGGGTTTTTTGCATGGTTTTCATTAATACCATTTTTATTTGTAATATATAATTCAAATCTCAAACAAACTGTTTTATTTAGCTTTATATGCGGTATGGGATTCTTTACAGGTGTTACTTACTGGATGAACACACTTCCGGTTAAATTTGTATGGCCGCTTCTGACACCTCTTTTAAGTATAATTTTTTTGATCTACGGGACATCTATATATTTTATATTTAAAAAAATCCATCAACCGGTCTTGAGGATGTTTCTGATACCAGCTGTATGGATATTCATAGAATTTATCAGGTCGCAAACACTTCTCGCTTTCACAATAGGAATAATTGGATACTCTCAGCACAGTTTCCTGCCGCTTATGCAGATTACGAGATTTACAGGTATATATGGAGTGTCCTTCATTATAATCCTTTTTAATACCGCTATTTTTGAGACTATATTATTTTTAATAGAGAATAAAAAAGCAGCATTCAAGTTTCTGATTATAAGTATATCAATTTTAATGGTGTTTGTTGCCTATGGCATTGTGAGTGTAAACAATAATTTAAACAGGGTAATCAGTGATAAGGGTTACAGCGAGATAAAGCTGGCACTGGTACAGCCAAATATACTCCTGGGAGATAAATATTCAGGAAAAGGCATGGAAATAATTCCGGAACCTTATCATGAAGAGACTTTTTTTAGGGAAGATACCGATCTGGTCGTCTATCCTGAAAGTATGCTGTGGGGATTTATGGAAGAAAATAAAAACTTCAAAGACTGGGCCAAAACAATTGCAAAAACAGAAAACCTTTATATGCTTATCGGCCAATATACGCACGATGACGAATTCGACAGATATTATGATTCAGCTCTGCTTTACAACCCGGATATGGAAATAACAGGAAGATATGACGAGACCCACCCTGTACCGTTCAGTCAGTATATACCATATCCAAAGATTTTAGGTTTCTTGAAATTTTTGGATTTTTCGGTAGTAAATTTAATCCCTGCCGGAGATTATAACTCCATCGACTATCCTGGCAAGGGTAAGATAGGAGTAGAGATATGTTACGAATCGACAATTCCGTCTATTACAAGAAATGTAAGAAACAATGATGCGGAAGCAATATTCATACTCTCTGATAATGCAAGTCTTGATGATAGTATCGCGCCATGGCACCATTTAATATTTTCAAAAGTCAGGGCGATAGAGAATGGATGTTATGTAGTTCATTGTGCGAATACGGGTATATCAGCCATAATTTCTCCCGATGGGGAACTGGTGGCAAGATCGGATCTTTTAAGCAGAACGGTATTTTACGGAAGTGTCTTTCTTGTAAAGGAGAAGACCTTTTATACAAAATACGGCGATATGCTGGTAATTATATATATCGGAACAATTTTCTTACTCACAATTGTTTACCTCATACTCAAAAAATTAAAAAAGGTCATTTAATCTCAATAAATAAAAATATCTATAAATAAAAGTTGCATAATATTTAATAATTATGTATAATATGCGAATTAATGATCGAAAGGTACTTATATGAAAAATAAAATAAAAGCCGGAATAATTGGGGGCTCAGGTTTTACAGGATTAGAACTTGTGAAAATATTAAGCAGGCATAAATATGTCGATATAAGTTTTGCGACATCGAGGAAATATAAAAATCTGTCTGTGTGCGAGGTTTTTCCGGCATTCAATGATAAAAAGGATAAAAAAATTACTTTTATAGAAGAGGCCAAAGAAGGAGACCTGGAGGGTATCGATATCATGTTTCTCTGTCTTCCTCCTTTTGAATCAATGGAGTATCTGAAAGGGATATCCGGAGATTTTTCTTTTAAAGTAATAGATCTGGGATCTGATTTCAGGTTAAAAAATCCCATTGACTATAAATACTGGTATGGAACGGAACATATAATGAAAGGCATGCTTTCTGATTTTATATATGGCCTTCCTGAAATAAATAAAGAGAAGATAGAATCAAGTGATCATGTCGCAAATCCCGGATGTTATCCTACTTCTATTCTGCTGGGACTTGCACCGCTTATGAAAAATGATATCGACATAATAGATATTTGCATTGATTCAAAGTCAGGAATCAGCGGTGCCGGGAGGAAATTAAAGGACGAGTATCTTTTTACCAGTATGGATAGCAATTTTTATGCCTATTCTACCATTGGGCACAGGCATATAGGAGAAATAGAACAGGAATTGGAAAATATTTCCGGAAAGAAATTTAAAATAAGCTTTACACCTCATCTTCTTCCTGTTAACAGAGGTATTTTTACATCCATATATTGCAGGGTTGGCGACTCGGTAGAAAGCAATATGGAAGAGAAGATATATTATCTGTTTGAAAAGTTTTGCAAGGACCTGCCGTTTGTAAAATTTACAGGTACCGAAATGCCGCAATTAAAAGATGCAGTAGGAACAAATATGTGCCTGGTTGGCTTCGGTTTTGATGCAAGGACAGGCACATTAAAAATATTCAGTGTACTGGACAATCTTTTAAAAGGCGCTGCCGGTCAGGCCGTGCAGAATATGAATATAATGATGGATTTCGAAGAAAAAGAGGGATTGGATTTTAACGGAATATTTTAAAAATAAACTACATTGAAAGAGATTAAAAATGGGAAGCAATTTAAATAAAAAGAACATAGATTTCGATATTATAGAAAACGGAAGCATAACCAGTGTTCCGGGATTTTATGCCTCAGCATGTCACTGCGGTTTAAAAAGTTCGGGAAAACCGGATATTTGCATAATCTATTCTCCCGGAGGAAGTGTATGCAGCGGCATATTCACTACAAATAAGTTTCAGGCCGCTTCCGTAATAATTACAAAGAAACAGCTTGAGAAAACTAAAAATATAAAAGCAATTATAGTAAATAGCGGAATTGCCAATGCCTGTAATGGAAAGAAAGGACATGAGAATGCTTTAGAAACTATAGATATTGCGGCGCATCAGCTGGATATTGATAAAAAAAATATACTTATCTCATCTACGGGAGTGATAGGGCAGCAGCTTCCGATGGAGAAAATAAAAAAAGGCATCAGTATATGTTCCGATATATTAAGCGCGGATGGCGGGCATGATGCAGCTAAAGCAATACTTACCACAGATCTGGTCACAAAAGAAACAGCAGTTAAAATCAAAACCGTGTCCGGTGAAGATATAATGATATGTGGTATGGCAAAAGGTTCGGGGATGATAGAGCCAAATATGGCTACTCTGCTGGTTTTTATAACCACCAATGTAAAAATTTCAGGTAAGCTGCTTGATAGCCTTCTTCTCGAAGAAGCAGAAGAAAGTTTCAACCATATAACAGTGGATGGCTGCCAGAGTACAAACGATATGATAATAGTCATGGCAAATTCAAAAAGCAATGTCATATTGGATAATAAAGCAGGTAAATATTATAAAGAATTCAAAAACGCTTTTTCTTATGTAATGAGGGATCTTGCCAGAAAAATAATTCTGGATGGGGAAGGAGCAACCAAACTTATAGAAATAAAGATTATAAATGTAAAGAAAAAATCGGATGCAAAAATACTCGCATTTAAAGTTGCAAACTCTAATTTATTTAAAACAGCAATGTTCGGACAGGATCTTAACTGGGGAAGAATAAATTCAGCCCTTGGTTCGGCAGAGTGTAATTTTGATCCGGATAAAGTCAATATTTATATAGAAGATGTCCTGGTTGTAAAAAACGGTATGGGAGTGGATTTTAACAGGAAGTATACGGATAAGATAATGAAAAGAAAAGAAATAAAATTTACCGTGGACCTGAACTCCGGCAAAGAAGAATTCAATGTTTTGACCTCAGATCTATCGATTGATTATGTAAAGATAAATGCTTTATATCATACATAATAATAGAACAGTTATCAAAAAAGTTTTTAGGAGAAGCAAATAAAATGACCCGATCAAAATTAAACAAAGATGAAAAAGAAACCGAGTTATATACGAATAAGGTAGAAGTATTACTGGAGTCATTGCCTTATATAAAAGAATATTCCGATAAAGTAGTTGTGGTAAAAATAGGCGGCAGCATGATGGAAAATGACAATGTTCTTCAGAGCGTATTGAATGATTTGATCCTTATGAAATATGTTGGAATAAAAGTGATTCTGATACATGGAGGCGGTAAACAGATCAGCGGGATGTTATCAGAGAAAGGAATAAAGTCAGAATTTATAGACGGATTGAGAGTCACTGATAGAGATTCGATGGAAATAGTAAAAATGGTCCTTATTGGGAATATAAATACTAAAATAGTATCTTTTCTCAATAAGCACGGAAGTATTGCAATAGGAATATCAGGAAATGATGCCAGCTTTATAAAATGCCATAAAAAAGAATATAAAAAGAATGGAAAAAATATAGACCTGGGATTGGTAGGAGAAATAGACAGTATAAATTCCGGTTTTTTGAATAATATCCTTGACGACGGTTATATACCGGTTATTGCTACACTTGGAGTCGATGATAAAGGAAACATATATAATATCAACGCTGATACATGTGCCGCAGAGATCGCGATTTCACTTGATGCAAAGAAAATGGTCCTCCTGACAGATGTGGATGGCATTATGGAAAAAAACAGAAAAGGAAACAAATTAATATCGATATTGACCGTGGATAAGTGTATAAAATTACTGGAATCGGGAAAAATAAGTTCAGGTATGATTCCAAAGGTGATTGCTTGTATAACCGCCTTAAAATCAGGAGCAGAAAGGACTCACATACTTAATGGAGTCAAGAAACATTCAATACTTGTAGAAATATTTACTGATGCCGGTATAGGTACAATGATAACAAGCAAGGAGGCCGAATGAGTACAGATAAAAATATGGAAATAATTGAAATGGGCGGCAGGTATTTGATGCAGACTTACAGCAGATTGCCTGTTGTATTTGTAAAATCCAAAATGCAATATCTCTGGGATATAGAAGGCAATAAATACCTTGATTTCATAGCAGGGTACGGATGTTTGAATGTTGGTCACAGTAATAAATCTGTAGTTAACGCTATTAAGAAACAGGTTGGAAAAATAATTCAGCCTTCGAATGTTTATTATAACCAGTCTCAGGTAATGCTTGCTAAAAAGTTGTGTGAGATAACCGGTTTCGGAGAAAAGGTATTTTTTGGCAATAGCGGTGCGGAGTCCATGGAAGGAGCAATAAAACTTGCCAGAAAATATTCTACGGATAATTATAATTCTTTACGATACGAGGTAATAACATTTAAAAGGGCTTTCCACGGAAGGACTCTTGGTGCACTGGCAGCCACTGCACAAATTGAAAAACAAAAGTTATTCGAGCCATTGCTGGCCGGATTCAAATATGCCGTATTTAATGATATAAATTCCGTAAAGGAACTCATAAGTGAAAATACATGTGCTGTTATCATCGAACCCGTACAGGGAGAAGGAGGAGTTTATCCTGCAGATAAAGAATTCATGAAAGAACTGAGGAACCTGTGCGATAAAAAAAATATTATCCTTATACTGGATGAAATACAGACTGGATTTGGCAGGACAGGTTATATGTTTGCATATCAGAATTACGAAATATACCCCGATATTCTGGCTGTTGCCAAGAGTCTTGGCGGAGGGATGCCAATAGGGGCTATTATTTCTACAGATAGGATAAGCTCCAGTTTCGTACCCGGTACCCATGGTTCTACTTTTGGCGGCAACATGGCTTCATGTGAGGCGGGATTGGCCGTGCTTGATTATTTAATAGATAATAAATTGGCGGAAAGATCAAAAAAACTGGGACAGTATTTCATAAAAAAACTAATGCAGATAAAAAAGAAATATCCGGTTGTAAAGGATATAAGGGGAACAGGTCTTATGATCGGAATGGAATTTAATGAACCTGTTGCGGAAAAAATAGTACTGGATGCCCTTAAAGACAAACTGGTCCTGAATAAAATATCAGGAAGTACTTTAAGATTTTTACCTTCGCTCGTGATAACAAAAAAGAATATAGATACACTTGTAAAGTGGCTGGATGCAAGAATAAAGGAGATATAAGATGAAAAGGGATTTTTTGACATTAAAAGATTATTCATGTGATGAAATCGAATATATACTTGAACTTTCACGATTGATCAAGAAGGATAAAAATAAATATGGTAATGTTCTTGATGGCAAGAATATAGCTATGCTGTTCGATAAGCATTCGACCAGGACCAGGATTTCTTTTGAAGCCGGTATAAACCAACTTGGCGGGAAGGCGCTTATACTGGATTCTAAAAGTCTGCAATTGGGCCGCGGAGAGACCTATAAGGACACGGCAGAAATATTTTCATTATATGTCGATGGTGTCATTATAAGAACCTTTAAACAGGAAACCGTAGAAATTTTTGCAAAATATGGAAACATTCCCGTAATAAACGGACTTACTGATAAATATCATCCATGTCAGATACTGGCCGATATGTTGACTTTAAAGGAATTGGGATTGCTCAATAAAAATCTAAAATTTACATATATAGGAGACAGCAACAATGTTACTAACAGTCTGATCATAGGATTTTTGAAATTTGGAATCGGTATTACAGTAGCAAGTCCTGAAAAATATTCGCCTTCGAAAGAAATACTGGAATATGCATCGAACCGGAAGGATGGAATAAAAATAAAAATTATGCACGACCCTGCAGAAGCAGTAAAGGATGCGGATGTTGTTTATACGGATGTATGGTTGAGCATGGGCGAAGAAATGGATAATAATAAGCTAAAGGAGCTTAAAAATTATCAGGTCAATTCCGGTCTTCTCATGCATGCAAAAAAGGAAGTGAAGGTAATGCACTGCCTGCCTGCACACAGGGGTCAGGAAATAACAGGGGAAGTCCTGGATGGGAAAAATTCGATAATCTTAAAGCAGGCTGAAAATCGCATACATGCCCAGAAAGGATTACTTGCTTACCTGTACAGGGATTAAATAAAAATATTGTTTTTATTAAAATATTTAAAGGTAAGATATTAAAATGAAAAGAACCGAAAGGCTCAGAGCGATAAAAGAAATAATAAGCAGTAAAAAGATCTCTTCCCAGGAAGATTTGTTAAATGAGCTTAAAAAAAGAGGCCATGATGTGACACAGTCAACAATTTCAAGGGATATCAGTGAATTGAGACTGGTAAAGACAAGAAATTACCGGGAAGAGGAATATTATTCAATTGAAAACATGACACGTGAAAGCAAGATTATTGACCCTGTTAAATTTAAAACAAAATTAAAAGAAAGTGTCTTATCGGTTAAAAGAGCGGAAAATATAATCGTGTTGAGGACTTTCCCGGGAGAAGCACAGGGAACAGCGGCAATAATAGACGGTATGAACTTTGTAGAAATCATTGGTACGGTAGCGGGAGATGATACTATAATATGTATTGCAGACAACCGGAAAAATGCTGAAAAGATATTTGAAATGATGCAGAAACAGTTTTAGCTCCTGCTGTTTAATATGAATTTTGATTATTTTTATAAATATACGAAAGGAAAAACAAATGAGCGGTAAAGCAGTACTGGCCTATTCAGGCGGACTTGATACCTCTATTTCGATAAAATGGATAAAAGAAAAATACGGCATGGATGTAGTTGCCGTACTGGTTGATTGCGGTCAGCCGGAAGATTTAAAAGAAATTTACGTCAAGGCTCTTAAAATAGGTGCGATAAAATCAGTTATAGTCGATGCAAAAGATGAATTTATAAAAAATTATATTTTTCCGTCCATAAAGGCCAATTTAAAGTATGAAAAAAAATATCCTCTGGCTACGGCACTTGCAAGGCCTCTTATTGCAAAAAAATTAGTGGACATCGCAAGGAAGGAAGGAGCAAATGCAGTTGCTCACGGCTGTACCGCAAAAGGTAATGACCAGGTACGTTTTGATGTTGGCATAAGAAGCCTTGCTCCTGAACTTAAGATAATCGCACCACAGAGAGAATGGATCATATCAAGGGAAGAAGCGCTGGAATATGCAAAAAAAAATAATATCGAGGTAAGCGTAACTAAAAAAAGTCCATACAGCATAGACGAAAACCTGTGGGGGAGGAGCGTCGAATGCGGCATACTTGAAGATCCGTGGAATGAACCTCCTGATGATATTTACAAATGGTCGAAAATAACTAAAAAAGACAGAGAAAACGAGTATATCGAAATCGGTTTCGAAAACGGGATACCGGTTTCGCTTAATAATAAAAATATTTCTCCTGCAGAGATCATAAAATCGCTGAATGAAACAGCAGGATCCTATGGAATCGGAAGAATCGATATGATAGAAAACAGGCTGGTCGGCATAAAATCAAGGGAGATATACGAATCGCCTGCAGCGGAGGTACTTATCGAATCTCATATGCAATTGGAATCTTTGATACTTGACCGGGAGCTTGTTCATTATAAATATGGTCTGGAAGAAAAATTTGCGGAACTTGTTTATTATGGATTATGGTTTACCCCGCTAAAGGATTGTCTTTGTGCATTTATGGATAAAAGTCAGGATTTTGTAACAGGTAAAGTAAGAATTAAATTTGAAAAAAAGCATTTTAAGATTGTGGGAAGAAAATCCGATTATTCATTATACGACATGGGTCTTGCCACTTACGATAAAAGTGATAAATTCGATCCGTCACACTCCGAAAGTTTTATAAAATTATGGGGTTATACTTATGAAATTTTAGCAAAAAAAGGAAGAATCAATGGAAAATAAAATATGGAAGGGAAGGATATCTAAAAATACCGATGAAGCGGTCGATAAATTCACTTCATCTATAGATGTAGATAAGGATCTCTACCTGTATGACATAACAGGAACCGCCGCACATGTTATAGGGCTCAATAAAATAGGAATTATTACTGAAAGTGAGCTCAAAAAAATCCTGAATGGACTTAAGAAAATAAAAAGCAGCATAGAAGCAGGACAATTGGATACAGGTATGTATGAAGATATACACAGTCTGGTAGAAAATGAGCTTGGTAAGATAATAGGTGAAGCAGCTATGAAAATACATACCGGAAGGAGCAGGAATGATCAGGTAGTGCTGGATGAAAGACTCTTTATAAAAGAGGCGATAATCGACTTATTGAATAAAATAATAGCACTGCAGAAAAACATCATAGAGATTTCCTTAAAATCCACTGATATAATTATGCCGGCCTATACTCATATGCAAAAAGCCCAGCCTGTCCTGCTATCACATTACCTGATGTCTTTTTTTCAAAATTTTAACAGGGATAAGACAGGTTTTTTATCTAATTTCGAAGGCAGCGATTCTCTCCCGCTGGGAGCTGCCGCCTGTGCCGGCAGCGGATATAATCTTGACAGGAAATTTTTAAAAAATATTCTCGGTTTTAAATACCTTGATTCCAACAGTATGGATACTGTCGGAAACAGAGATTTTATAATAGATTTTATATATTCCTGCTGTAAGACAATGCTGCATCTGAGCAGGTTTTGTGAAGATCTAATTATATACAATACAGGTGAATTCTCTTTTATCGAAATAGATGAATCTTTCTGTACGGGAAGCAGTATAATGCCGCAAAAAAAGAATCCGGATATACTCGAATTGATAAGAGGTAAAAGTTCAGTTGTGGCGGGCAATTTAGTTCAATCGATCATACTGCTAAAAGGTTTGCCCTCAACATATAACCGTGACCTTCAGGAAGATAAAAAAATATTATTCAGTGCTTATCAGGAAACATCCTCAAGTATCGAAATATTTAAAAAATTACTTGAAAAGATAAAATTCAATACCGAAAAAATAGCTGACTCCCTTAATGACAGTTTCCTGGAAGCTACCGATATCGCAGATTATCTTGTTAAAAAAGGTGAAAGTTTCAGAAAGGCACATAATATTGCAGGCAAAATAGTAAAATATTGCATAGATAAAAAAATAATTTTCACTGATTTAAAACTTGATAGACTTAAAGGTTATTCAGATTGCTTCGAAAAAGATATATATGAATATGTAAATATCAAATCATGCGTGTCCAATAAAAAAACGGACTGCGGAACCTCGAAAAAACAGGTAATTGCAAATATCGAATCATCGGCTAAAAAAATAAAAAGCTCCGAACTTGAATTAAAAAAGCTTAAAGAAAGAATTACTGATTTTAACGAAGTAATAGAATATATAAAATAAATCAAATCCATTACTTATTTCTTAAAGTGAAAAAAACCACACGGAAAATCGAATTGTCAGCTCCTGCTGGAGGCTGGGGCCAATTAGTTGCAGCAATTAATGCAGGTGCAGATTCAGTTTATCTGGGATATAAAAAATTCGGTGCCAGGGCTTATGCTGAAAATTTTGATATGGATCAATTAAAAAAAGCAGTAAATCTTGCACACAATAATAATATAAAAGTATATCTTACATTAAATACACTGGCAAAAAATGATGAGATAAAAGAAATAATAAATTTTTTAAGCACATATACCAGAATATGCTCCGATGGGATAATAATCCAGGATTACGGTATATATAGATTGATCAGGGACCTTTTTAAATCAATACCGGTTCACGCCAGTACACAGCTGAATATACATAATATCTACTCATTAAAATTATTTAGCCGCCTTGGATTCAAAAGAACCGTACTTGCCAGAGAAATGACCCTGAGTGAAATAAATAACATTACCGGAAAAAAACTTATGGAAACAGAAATATTCGGGCATGGCTCACAGTGCTATTCATACTCCGGAAGCTGTTATTTCAGCTCTTTTATCGGGGGAAGAAGCGGCAACAGGGGGAGGTGCACACAGCCATGCAGAATGAAATATAAACTTCTGAAAAAAGACGAAGATAAGTGCGTCTATGTTATAGCAGACGGCAGTTACTTGTTAAGCAAAAGCGACCTTTGTCTTCTTGATTTAATACCTGAAATTATAAAAACAGGAGTAGACGCACTTAAAATAGAGGGGCGAATGAAGTCGCCTGAATATGTGGGGATCGTCACCAAGATCTATAGAAAATATATAGATCTTTATTACTCCGATCCTTTAAATTATAAAGTAGATGAATCGGACATTTATAGACTCACTCAGATATTTTCAAGAGAATTGGGTCCGGGTTATTTTAAAGAGATGTATCCTTCTGACATAATATCACCGAAAAAGTCAGGAAGTATTGGAAATTTTTTAGGCAGAGTTTACGGAATTAATAATGAGAGCAGCGGCAATAAAAAGGTGAAATTTATATATATAAAAAGCAAATGGGAAATAAATAACGGCGATATTTTAGAAATATGGACCAGATCCGGAAATACCAGAATAAATGTGAAGGATTTTGAATTATTGGGTGATAAGGATAAGTATCATAAATATAAGATTAAGTTTGATGGCGCGAGCAGAATTAGTGAAAAGGACAGAGTTTTTAAATATTTCGATATTAAAATCAATAATGAAGCGAAATCTTTATTAGAATATGATTCCGATAAAATGAGCACGAAAACATTACCCGCAACAGTCAGTCAGGAAACCGGAGATGAAGCTATAGCAGAAAATTATTTAAATAAATTTTTGCCGGGAAATAACAAAAAGGCTGCAGAAAAAAATAAGGATAAATTAACAATATCAGCATGTATATACGATTATAAATATATCGGATCCGCTATTAACAACGGTGCGGACTATGTGATTTATAATGATTTAAAAGAACTGGTAAGAGACAGCGGAATCGAAAGCAGTATAATCAAAGAATTAAAAAAATATAGTAATCCAAAATACGATAAAATATTCATAGGAACTCCCCATATCCTATATGACAGTGATTTTAAATCGATAGAAAAAAATGTTTTAAGTCTGCTGGAACATGGAATAAAAAATTATAAAATATCTAATCCGGCATTACTGGAATTATTCAATGAGATAGGTAGTAAGAACAATAATACTATCGGTATTTATCTGGGCTCTGATTTTAATTTGTTTAATACCCTATCGTTTGTTTTTTTCAATGATCTTATAAATGAGAATAACTTTTTAAGAGGAATAGAACTCTCTCCCGAGTTAAACCTTGAAGAAATTTCTAAAATAAAATCGACTGCAATAAGTTTATATAAAGGTAAACAGAAATCCGGATTTTCTGTTTTTGGACATGGTTATTTCCGTATTATGAGTTCAAGATATAAAATGGAATTTCTGAACGGTAACTCAACAGATAGTCAGCTCTATATAGAGGACATCAAAGGTTACAGGTTCAGAATAGCATCGGATTATAATGATAATATGATGATATTTAACTCAAAAAATATATGTATGCTGTTTGATCTTGATAAAATAAAAACAAGCGGTATCAACAATATTATTCTTGATAGCAAATTTTATAATAAAAGAGATTTCGAAAGGATAATCAAAATTTACAGGGAAGCAATAAAAATATTAGAAAAATATGGCGTCGAAAAATACAAATTATTTACTACAAAACTTGAAAATGACAGTCTTTTCAAAAATTATTCGAAAGGGCATTTACTGCGGGGAGTGGAATAAAAAAGAAATATGGTTCCAAAAAAAATAAAGGTTATATTAAGCATGAAGCTATATATTTTCAAACTATAGTTATGGTGACTGTGGAACCATAATTCAAGTACTCTTCTGCGGCGGGCATCTGGTTCACAACATTTCCCAAAGACGCTGTATCAGGAAGTATTTCGACTATAAATCCCAGACCCTCAAGTTCAAGAATTGCATCACCTTTTGTCATTCCTGTGACATCAGGTACTTTTATACCCAGGCTGACTTTAATAGTGACTTCAAGTAATTTATCGTAAATCGTACCACTGGCGGGATTCTGTAAGAAAACAAGATCTTTTTCTTCTTCACTCTCTTCAAGAGTAATTGTAACGTTTTCAAAACCGACATTTATAAGTGCATCAATTGCTTCTGCGGATGTCTTTCCGATTAAATCAGGGACCACGGATTGAGGATTTTCACCCTTACTGACGTATAAAACAACTACTGCAGATTTTGTAATTATAGAGTCCCGAGCAGGAATCTGATTGGTGATATAACCCGGCAGTACAGTATCACTAAATTCATATATTACGCTGTTTACAACGAGCCCAAAACTTTTTACAAGCTGTTCGGCGCCTTTCAGGTCCATTCCTATAAGTCCGGGCATGCTAAAAGTGGCGGGTCCTTTACTTACATAAAGAGTGATGTTTAATTTTTCCCCCTCCGGTGATTCCAGAATAGTACCTGCTTCCGGATTTTGATTGAAAACAGAATTCTGGTTAAATATTTCATCAAAGTCATAAATCTCTTCTACTTCAAAATTTAAACTTTCAAGCAATGTTCTTGCTTCTTCTATGTTTGATCCAATAACATCGGGTATTTCTATCTTGTTATGTATATTACAGATATCTTCAGGTTCTTCTCCCTTTATGTATATGTTCCATCGTATAGATTCTTCAGGGCACCAAAAAGTGGCAAGAAGGCCGGATTCGGTGCAGACCTTAATGTCTACAAGTTCTTTATCCGGTTTAACAAAATCAGACTCAGGTACATCCTCCAGTGCGGATGCCATAAATTCTCTCCATACATCAGCAGGATAAGATCCGCCAACTATTGTTCTGCCATTTATGGCTTCCATTGGTGTATTATCAAGATTACCCATCCACACAACTGTTACCAGATCCGGGGTATATCCTGCAAACCATGCGTCTCTGAGGTCGCTCGTGGTACCGGTTTTACCTGCAGCAGGTCTGCCTATGGCTGCGCCCCTTCCCGTACCGCTTTCCACGACTTTTCTTAATATTTGAGTGATATAATAGGCGATAGGCTCCTCAAGAACTCGGTGGTTTGATTCATTTTCTTCCTGTTCGTACTCATACAATATATTTCCTTCGGAATCAGTTATTTTTAAAATACTTACAGGCTGACGGTAAAATCCGCCGGATGCAAGTGTCGAAAAAACTTTGCTTACATCAAGAGGGGTCACTCCTGTTTCAAGTCCTCCAAGTGCAATTGCCGGATTATTTCCAATGCCATAAATTTCCATTTCACTGCATAGATTCTCTACATTTTCGGCTCCTACTTCCATCATCAATTGTGCATAGATAACATTGACGGAATTCACCGTGCCGTCAACAATCGACATCTGATCGGTATCGAATTTCTGATCGCCGTAATTATGAACCTCCCAGTCAGGACCTTCTTTCATATCTATTATGATCGGGCCGTTGGGATTAAATGTATTATTAGGAGAAATATTTTGTTTTATAGCTTCCATTAAAACAAGCACCTTAAATACGGAACCGGGTTGTCTTTTACCCTGTATTGCAATGTTGAATTTACTTGTATCGTAATCTTTACCGCCAATAAAGGCATAGATATATCCATTTTCCGGGTCAGTGCTGACAAGACAGTACGAAGGTTCTATTTCTTCGGGAAAAACTTTTTTAAATGCATTCTCAGCTTTATTTTGAAGATCAATATCAAGCGTTGTGTAGATGCGGAGTCCTCCTTTGAATACATCGTAATCTGTAAATTTTTGATCGTAAAGATTTCGCTTTACGTAATCTATAAAATACGGAGCGACTCTTCCGTCATTGTCGCGATCTGTATTGACAATCGAACTTTCATTCAATATTATCGGTTCGGCTAGGGCGCCCAGATATTCGGATGTATCTATCAATTTCTGTTCATACATCAGCTGCAGAACAAGATCCCTTCTCGATTTTGCTTTTTCCATATTATTGAATGGCGAATATATCTCCGGTGCCCTTAAGAGACCGGCAAGCAAAGCGGATTCGGGCAGGTTGAGCTCACTGGCATCTTTACCAAAATATATTTCTGAAGCTTTCTCGATCCCGTATGCGCCTGAACCAAAATTTATTGTATTAAGATACATTTCAAGGATTTTATTTTTGGTATAATTTCTTTCAAGCTGAATCGCAATAAGAGCTTCGTTGATTTTTCTTCTAAAAGTCTTTTCCTGACTGAAATATATATTTTTGACATACTGCTGGGTTATCGTACTGGCTCCTTCTGCCCATTCGCCGGATCTTATATCGGAGATAAACGCTCCGATAATCCTTCTGTAATCTACTCCCTGGTGTTCAAAAAATCTTTTATCTTCAATAGCCACTATAGCATCCTTTATATAATCGGACATCTTATTAAATGAAATGATCTCTCTATTCTCCTCGGCATGGAACTCGGTAATCAGGCTCCCGTCAAGAGCATAAACCTTAGAAGTCTCAGCAATAGGTGAAGGAGTAAGTTCTTCGAGCGTGGGCAGAGAATTCACATAATATAAAACCAGTATCAGGCCTATAATTATAATAACTGAAATTATTATGGAAACTGTGATAAAAAATATTTTTAGAGATCTTCTTACTTTTTTACGGTTTGAAGCCATATCGGATCATTCACTTTCAATATTATATCTTGCTGTTACTTATGAAATTCTATATAAAAACCGGTCAAATAACAATATACCGGATTGCTTATTGAGAAAGCAATCCGGACTTATCCTGTTTATTATATGATTATTTGAAATTTATGGATTACTTTAAATAGACATATATGCAATTATTATGTTAATATTTATTTTAATTTTTCAATCATTAAATATTGGATGGAAAGCAAGATATGGAAAAAAATTTACAGAGACAATTAGATGTAATTATATCAGGTACAGAGGATATTTTGATTAAAAAAGATCTGAAACCAATGATACAAAAATCCATAGAGGAGAATAAGCCATTAAAAATCAAATTAGGACTTGATCCTACAGCTCCTGATATTCACCTGGGGCACACCGTTGTTTTAAATAAACTTCGTCAGTTCCAGAATCTGGGTCATAAAGCTATTTTAATAATAGGGGATTATACTGTAAGGATAGGTGATCCGTCAGGCAGGTCAACTCTCAGACCCAGATTATCTCCGGATGCTATAGAAAAAAATGCCAGAACTTATATAGAGCAGGCATTCAGGATCCTTATTCCGGAAAAAACCGAAGTAGTAAAAAATTCTAAATGGCTTCAGAATTTGAGCTTCGAGGATATATTGAATCTGACATCAAGATTCACGGTTGCAAGGATGCTGGAAAGAGATGACTTCAAAAAGAGGTATAAAAGCAATACGCCCATTGCAATCATGGAATTTCTTTATCCTATAATGCAGGCATATGATTCGTTTGCGATAGAAGCCGATATAGAATTAGGCGGAACCGATCAAAGGTTTAATCTATTGATGGGAAGGGAACTGCAAAAAGAGTTCTCCCGGAGACCCCAGATAGCTATTACTATGCCCATTTTAGTGGGTACTGATGGAACCGAGAAGATGAGCAAGAGTCTGGGCAATTACATAGGAGTGTATGAGCACCCACGGGATATTTTCGGTAAGATAATGTCTATTCCTGATAATATCATGATAGATTATTTCAGGTTACTTACAGAACTGCCCGGTGATGAAATAAAAGAGATCGAAAATAATATAAAAAATAATAAATTAAATCCATCCTTTGCTAAAAGAAGACTTGCAAGAATAATAATAGAAAACCTTTATACGGAAAATGATTCTTTGAAAGCGGAAGAGCACTTTGATTTGATCTTTAAAGAAAAGAAAACTCCTGAAAAAATTGATGAATACATCATAAGTCCATCAGAATTAAAAGATAAAAGAATAAGCCTGATCCAATTACTGGTAGGTTCCGGTCTGGCTAAATCCAATGGCGAATCAAGGAGACTGGTTTCACAGGGGGCAGTAAAAATCGACGATAAAAAAATAAATGATCCTAACATTGAATTCGATTTAATCGATATAGATAAAAAAATTATCCAGAAGGGGAAAAGGTACTTCAAAAAAATAATAATCAAAGATTAAACATGCATGAATATTCCATAACATGTTCCATAATAGAAATATTATACGACTTGATAAAAAAATATAATATTAAAAAGTTAAAAAAAGTAAGTTTTGAAATAAGCCCACTGGCACAAATAGAACCTCAATCTATTGAATTTTATTATAATTTTATGACAAAAGAAAACGGGACGCTGAAAGGCGCCGGGCTTGAATTCAAAAAAGGCAAAATTAAATTTGAATGCAAAACTTGCGGAAAATATTTTACTTCTGAAAATCTAATCTCAAATTGTATTTATTGCTCCGGAGAAAAAATAAAAGCTACAGACATTGATGACATAAAAATTATCTCAATAGAAGCGTAATATGATTTTTAAGTAAAAACAATCTATTGCTGTGACAATCGGGTTAAATTATGTTGACTTAAACTGATGCTATAGTTAAAATAAAAACGTTTATTAATAAAATTATTTGATTTATAAGTCAGGTTGCACTGGTTTTACAAATATTATTAGCGGTCAAAAAGATTTTTTAAAGTAAAGGGAAATTAACGAATTTTTTAAGTAAAGATTAAAGCAGTCATTTTAGAGTGCTAATGATAGGTTTAATAAGGAAAATCAAGCAGGAAAGTGGTTTAAATATACTTAATAAAACATTTACATAATTAGTGGAATTAAAATATTCCACTTAATGGTCAGGTTTATAATATAAAGATACTTATTAGGTATATTCGATTCAAAACTAAATAGTGCAAATTGATTTATAGGTCGGGTAATTGACTCGACTTTTTTTTTGGAAGGAAGGTTTTTCAAATGGATTTGTTAATAAAAATAGCTTCACTGGGAATTGCGATAGTGACTGGCTTTTTCGTAGGTTTCTTTTTTAGAAAATATATCATTGATTCGAAGTTAAGCTCAGCAGAACAAAAAGCAAATCTTATGCTTAACAATGCTAAAAAAGAGGCACAGACTCTAAAAAAAGAAATGCTTCTTGAGGGTAAAGAGGAGATTCAAAATTTAAAGACACATTACGAAGAGGAACTCAAAAAACAGAGATTCGAAATCAGAAAGATGGAAGACAGGCTGCAGGGAAGAGAAGATTCTATCGAAAAAAAGGCACATTACCTTGAAAAGAAAGAACAGGATATAAATCAAAAAAAGGAAGAATTAGAAATCAAAAATAAAAAAGTAGATGAAATACTGGACAAAGAAATACTGAGGCTTGAAGCTATTGCCGAACTCACAAAAGAAGAAGCTAAAGCGATCCTGATCAAAAAAATAGAAGAAGAAGCAAGGTATGAATCAGCAAAAGAGATCAGAAATATTGAGACCAGGCTGAAAGAAGATGCCGATACCATGGCAAAGAAAATAATCTCTCAGGCCATACAGAGATGCGCCCTTGATCATGTAAGTGAAACCACTGTATCGGTCGTAAATTTACCCAATGATGAAATGAAGGGAAGAATAATAGGAAGAGAGGGCAGGAACATAAGAGTTTTTGAAAATCTTACAGGAATAAATATAATCGTGGATGATACTCCTGAGGCTGTAATATTGTCTTCTTTCGACCCGGTAAGAAGAGAAATTGCAAGGATGACACTTGAAAATTTGATAATGGATGGAAGAATTCACCCTGCCAGAATCGAAGAGATGTATGAAAAAGCAAGTAAGATTATAAATAACGAAATCAAAGTAGAGGGAGAACAGACAGTTTTTGATGCAGGAATATCTGAAATAAATCCGGGAATAGTAAAGGTGCTCGGAAGATTGAAATACAGAACCAGTTATGGTCAGAACGTTTTGCTGCATTCAAAAGAAGTGGCATATGTAGCGGGCGTGATTGCATCTGAGCTTGGAATGAATGTAAAAAAAGCAAAAAGAGCAGGATTGCTGCATGATATTGGTAAAGCTTTAACACATGATATAGAAGGATCACATGCAATAATCGGTGCTGAACTTGCCAAAAGGCTTAATGAAGATGAAGAGATCTGCCATGCAATCGAAGCACATCATAATGAGGTTGAAGCTAACACGGTGTTGGATGTTATCATACAGGCTGCGGATCAGATATCAGGCGGAAGGCCGGGTGCAAGAAGAGAAACGCTTGAAAGCTACGTAAAAAGGCTCGAAAGTCTTGAAAAAATTGCAACAGAATTCAAAGGAATAGAAAAAGCTTATGCCATACAGGCAGGAAGAGAAATAAGAGTAATGGTAAAACCCGAAGAAGTAAATGAAGAAATGTCTCTTGTACTGGCCAGGGAAATAGCAAAAGAAATAGAGAAAGAAATGGAGTATCCCGGACAGATAAAAGTGACTGTTATCAGAGAAAGCAGAGCAGTCGAGTATGCGAAATAACTCCGATTTAAAAAATTTCTTATCCGAATTAAATATAAAGGATTCACTTAATGTTGAAGAGGATCTTGGAAATGGATATGTAAGGCTGAAAATATCCGAAGCCGAGAGAAGACAGGCACTCCAGGATATAAATAGCGTTGAAGACATAATCGTGGAAATGATCCGCAACAGCAGGGATGCCGGAAGCAGGAACATATTTATCGGAACAAAAAAAATAGAAGATAAAAGAAGAAAGATATATTTCATAGATGACGGTGACGGTATTCCTCCCAATCTTCAAAACCTTATTTTTGAATCAAGAGTGACTTCCAAACTTGAAAACGGCATTAAAGATCCTTACGGATTTCACGGCAGGGGGATGGCGTTATTCTCAATAAAATTAAATGTCGATGATATAAGAATAATATTTTCCGAAAAATTAAAAGGTGCATCTTTTTATATAGACATAGATCTAATAAAGATTCCGGAAAAGAAAGATCAATCATTGATGCCTCAGATAATAAAAACAGATGGAAATTTAAACATTATTGGCGGTGTAAATAATATAATAAAAACTATAATAGAGTTTCAGCTTCAAAATAGAGAAATCAATTTTTTTTTCGGAAGCCCAACCCGGATACTTTCGACCATGAGGGAAATTTCAAGAAAAGATTGCAAGAAAAATAATTATCCTAAATTTGACGAATGGGAAAAATTAAGTAAGTTCATACAAAAAAATAATATAAAAGTAACCGAAATTCCCATGCTTACCGATAATTATAACGTAATGGAGATTATCTCTAAAAATATCTTCAATATGGACATATCGCAGAGAGGCATTCAAAGAATTTTATATAATGAAATAAAAGCGCTTGAACCTCTTGAAATCGATTCGGATAATGCCCCTGAGAATCCCCTGGCAATTAATTCCGATATAGAGAAAGAAAGAAAAATACCTGATAAGAATGTAATGCTTTATGATGAATCCAAATTGGCAGGCAGGTTTAAAGATGGTGAGATTAGATGTATAATTAAAGCCGCAGAAGATAAGATAAAAGAATTAGGAGATAAATATTTCGTTACTACCGGAGAAAACATAGAATTTAAAAAGGCAAATAATATTATAAAATTATCGATCGAACTGAAGCAAAAAGAATAAAAATTAAAATAGCAATAATAATAATATGGACAGTAATATTAAATTGCTCAAGGTTTCTTCAAAATCAAAGCCCAATTCTGTAGCAGGTGCAATTGCAGGGATGATCAGAAGCGAGTCAAGGGTACAGATCCAGACCATTGGCGCGGGAGCATTGAATCAGGCCATAAAGGGCATAGCGATAGCCAGAGGATTTATAGCTCCCACCGGTCAGGAATTAATGTGTATACCTTATTTTAAAGACATAGAAGTAAACGGGGAAATAAAAACTGCTATTGTTCTTACTATCGAATCCAAATAATTATTTAATATTAAATCAAACACCTTTTAAATTATATTTTCATAATTTCTAAACAGGGGTTTTCATATTTATGAAATTTCATATCGAGACTTTCGGATGTCAGATGAATGAAAATGATACGGGAAGGATTCAGTATTTGCTTGAAAATGTCGGTTATGAGAAGACGGAGGAAATTGAAGCATCTGACATCATTATACTTAATACCTGTACTGTTAGAGAGAGTGCGAAAAACAGACAATACGGACATATAGGAAATTTAAAAAAAATAAAAAATTTAAAAAAAGATGTTTTGATCTGTATAGGTGGGTGCGCCGCTCAGGACCTGAAAGAAAAAATAATCAAAGACTTCCCTTATGTAGATATTGTTTTTGGCACACATAATATAGCCGATCTCCCGGACCTAATAAACAGAAGGATTTCGACCGGTAAGAGTATATGTTCGATTGAGAATAATGGACATGATCCCGGGCTTTTCAAAGTAAGAAGGAAGCATAGCTTCAGAGCACTCGTATCAATAATTATTGGTTGTAATAACTGCTGCTCATACTGTATTGTCCCTGCGGTAAGAGGAAATGAAATCTCCATAGAAGAAGAAAAAATTTTAAAGAATATCGAAGAACTTGTATCGGATGGAGCAATAGAGATCACGCTTCTGGGGCAAAATGTAAACTCTTATGGAAAAAATCTGGCGGAATCCTGTACCTTTCCGGAACTTCTTAAAAAAATATCAGCTATAAAAGGTCTTAAAAGAATCAGATTTATGACATCGCATCCAAAAGATTTCTCTGACGAACTCGTAGACGTCATCAGGGATAACGACAATATTGCAAAGCATATTCATCTGCCCCTGCAGGCCGGATCGGATAAGATTTTAAAAGAGATGAACAGAAGTTATACCAGAAAGGGATATTTTGATATCATAAAAAATATAAGAAATAAAATCCCTGATTGTGCAATTACTACCGATATAATAGTGGGCTTTCCGGGAGAAGAAAAGAAAGATTTTTTGCAGACCCTGGATATGGTTAAAAAAATAAGATTCAATAGGGCATTTACTTTTATATATTCTCCCAGGACAGGAACAAGGGCTGCCGGCATTGAAGACCGCATTCCTCTTGTTGAAAAGAAAAAATGGTTCAGGCAGTTACTTGAGATCCAGAATACTATATCTTTCGAGGAAAATAATAAACTTATCGGCAGGAAATTTGAAGTGCTGGTTGAGGGAAGAAGCAGTAAAAATAATGATCTTCTGGAGGGCAGAATGGAAAATAATACTATCATAAATTTCGAAGGTGAAGAAAATCTTATCGGAAAGATAGTCCCTGTTATTGTAATGGATGCAAGGACATTTTATGTTAAGGGAAAACTGGCTTAAGGATAATCGATGATACAATTTTGTTAGTATGAGCAAAATGGATATAATCAAAAATTCCTTAATCAAATCTATAAAAAACGAATTAAGAAATAACGATATCTGTCTTGACAAACTTATCAGAAAATTAACTGATTTTAAAAAAGTCATTGTTATTTGCGGCCCCACATGCGCCGGTAAAAGCAGAATCGGAATCATTCTGGCCAGGCTTCTTGAAACTGATATCATATCGGTAGATTCGATGCAGGTTTACAGAGGAATGGATATAGGAACAGATAAATACGACCTGAGTGATTACGGAATAAAGCAGTATATGACCGATATTTTTAATCCGGATCATGATCTGAGCATTATGGAGTTTAAGGGAATATGTGATGAAATAATCAAAAATAATTTTTTTCTAGAAAATAAAATTCCTCTTATTGTCGGAGGTTCGGGATTATATATCAGAGGAATAATCAGCGGCATGGATCATATGCCGGATGAAAATAAGGATATAAGAAAAAGATTAAAAGAAGATATAAAGAATCATGGTATGGAAAAATATTATTCGAAATTAAAAAAAATAGACCCGAATTATGCAAATAAAATAAGCGGAAACGACCAGAGGAGAATAATCAGGGCGCTTGAAGTTTATGAAATCACAGGCAATACCTTTTCCAGCCTTCAAAACATATGGAAGAATCATAAATCCGATTATAGGGCTATTTCTGTTGGGATCACTCTTGATAGAAAAAAATTGTATGACAATATAGATGAAAGGGTAGATGGAATGTTTGAAAACGGACTGGTTGAAGAGGTAAAAGAATTGATTGATAATGGATATGAAAAATACCGAAGCGTTCTGCATGCCGTTGGATACAAAGAAGTGTTAAAATACTTAAAGGGAGAAGAAACTCTTGAGAAATGTGTCAGTGATATAAAAAGAAATACCAGAAGACTTGCCAAAAAACAAATGACCTGGTTTAACACAGAGACTAAAATTAATTGGATAAGAGCCGATAATTATGATAATATTTTTAAACTAATCAGAGATATTTTAAAAATAATACAGAAACAGATAAATAATGATATCAAAAATGAAAAAAATTGAATTTTCTAAACTAAACGGCCAGGGGAATGATTTTATATTGATAGATGCTACCGTCAACCGTATTAAATTATCTGGAGATCAGATTATAAGGATGTGTGACAGGAATTTCGGCATAGGGGCAGATGGTTTGATTCTGGTAAGACCATCTAAAATATCCGACTTGAAAATGGATCTTTATAATAAGGATGGTTCAGTTGCGGAAATGAGCGGAAATGGAATAAGATGCATGGCCAGGTTTGCATATGAAAACAATCTTGTAAATAAGAAAAATAAGAATTTTAGTATTGAGACACTTTCAGGAATAAAAAAAATATTTCTCAGCATAGAGGGCGGTAAAGTCAGGGATATAAAAGTAGATATGGGCTTTCCCGAATTTAAACCTGAAAATATTCCCGTCAATATGGTTAACAGTAAAGCAGATGAGATTTTTAACCATAAAATAAAAATTGATTCTAAAGACTTTATCATTAACTGTATTTCCATGGGTAATCCTCACTGCGTCATATTTCTTAATAACAATGTTGAACTCGATACTTTTCCTGTCGGAAAATTGGGACCCAAAATTGAGAATCACAGATTCTTCCCAAATAAGACAAATGTGGAATTCGTCCGGACAAGCGGCAATGAAGAATTAAATATACGGATATGGGAAAGGGGAGTAGGGGAAACTCTTGCATGCGGCACAGGCGCATGTGCGGCCGCAGTCTGTGCTGTAAAGTTAGAAAAAGTCAAAAAAAATAAAGTTATCGTCAATGTACAGGGAGGAAAATTGAATATCATCTGGGATCCCCGGAGTAATATCATTTACCTTAAAGGTAAAGTGGAACACAATTTTGACGGACAATATTATTTATAAAATATAATTACTAGTGAAGAGGAATTCAATGCATTTTGAAGAAGCAGACAGGTTAAAGTCGCTGCCTCCTTATTTATTTGCAGAGATAGATAAATTAATAAACAAGAAAAGGAAAGAAGGATTGGATGTGATAAGTCTGGGTATAGGTGATCCGGATATACCCACATCAAAGGATATTGTAGAGACTCTCTGCGAAGAGGCAAACGTTCCGGAAAATCACAGATATCCCTCAAGTTACGGTTTAAGGATCTTCAAAGAAGCAGTATCCAAATTTTATTTGCAGAGATTCGATGTGACACTTGATCCGGAAAGGGAAGTCATACCGCTTATGGGTTCCAAGGAAGGAATAGCTGATCTGGCTTATACGTTTATAAATCCGGGTGATTATGCCATTATGACCGACCCATCCTATCTTGTATATAAAATAAGCACTCTGTTTGCGGGCGGAATACCTTATAAGGTTCCACTTAAAGAAGAGGATGACTTCTTATTAGATATTGAAGATATTGATTCTGAAATAGCAAAAAAAGCAAAGATAATGTATATAAATTATCCGAATAATCCGACTTCGGCAACATGTGACAAAAATTTTTTCGAGAAGATAGTGTCTTTTGCAGAAAAAAATAATATTATTGTCTGCCATGATAATGCTTATTCGGATGTCTATCAGGGTGAGAATAAACCGATGAGTTTTTTAAATGCTTATGGTTCCAAAAATACAGGAATAGAATTCAATTCACTTTCAAAGACTTTCAATATGACAGGGTGGAGGATAGGCTATGCCGTGGGCAATGCAGGAATTATAGAAAGCCTGGGTAAATATAAAACAAATGTAGATTCCGGTGTTTTTAATGCAGTTCAATATGCCGCAGTCAAAGCACTGGAAAATTACAAAATACATACTGAATATAACAATAAGATTTATAACAGGAGAAGGGAATTGATAAAGAGAACCCTTGATGACATGGGAATAGATTATCATGATTCTAATGCTGCCATATATGTATGGGCAAAGGTTCCTGAAGGATTCACATCCGCGTCATTCTCAAAAATGCTGCTTGATAAGGCTAATGTAGTGGTAACACCGGGTGTAGAATTCGGAGAGAACGGAGAAGGATATATTAGAATCTCTATGACTCTGGAAGACAGCAGATTGGAAGAAGCCTTAAAGAGGGTAAGAAACGTTTTATGAAACTGTTAAAATTGCTCTGCACAATTAAATATGAAAGAAAAAGCTCTTTTAATTTTTATAGATTTCGATAATTTTAGAAAAAATACCTCAAATGGACCGGATCACAGCAAAGCGTTAAGTGAAAATGCAGAAGAACTAAAAAATCTGACCTTAAGTGCCGGTGCAGTTGTAGAAGATGTGCTTTTCGGAAGACAGAATAAACCAAATCCCAAATATTTCATTGGAACCGGGAAGTTAGAGGAAGCCAAAAATATTGTTGATACTAAAGACATAGAACTGGTAATTTTTGATGATGAAATCACACCTACACAACAGAGAAATCTCCAATTGAAACTCGGCACCAAGGTTCTGGATAGAACTGCTTTGATTCTGGATATATTTGCACAGAGGGCCCAAAGCAGTGAAGGGAAACTTCAGGTCGAGCTGGCACAACTTAACTATCTTCTCCCCAGATTGACAGGCAGGGGAGTGGAGCTTTCAAGACTGGGCGGCGGTATCGGAACAAGGGGTCCCGGTGAAACCAAACTTGAAGTCGATAGAAGAAAAATAAGGAAACGAATCAGTATCCTTGAAAAGAAGATACAGCAGATCAGCACACAGAGAGATACACAGAGAAAGAGCAGAGAAGAAAAGAATGTATTTCAAATAGCACTTGCAGGATATACTAATAGCGGTAAGACCACACTTCTTAACTCAACAACCAGTGCAGATGGATACGTTGAGGACCGTCTATTTTCGACTCTCGATTCGACAACCAGAAAATTGACAATGTATCCTAATTCCGAAGCTCTGATTTCAGATACGGTCGGATTTATAGAAAAATTACCGCATCAACTCATAGCATCTTTTAAATCTACTCTCGAGGAAGTCAAAAGATCGGATTTGCTTTTACTTGTTTCCGATATAAGCAAACCGGATTTCGAGAACAATATTGCGAGCGTCAAAAATGTACTGAAAGAAATCGATGCAGCGGACAAGCCCGTACTACTGGTTTTCAATAAGATCGATAAATTAAACAATGCAGAAATAGAAAGATTAAAAATAAAACATAAAGAGGCAATATTTATATCTGCATTGAAAAAGACCGGATTTAACGAATTATATTCAGCGATTAAAAAAATAATCGAAAAGCATTATTTAGATATAGCCGTAAGGATTCCATATAATAAGAATAAGCTTATTTCTTTTATTTATGATAACTGCCAGGTTTTAAAACGTAAAAATCTGGGAGACTCAACTATTTTAAACCTGCATGTTAATTCAAGATATTGTTCTATATTATCGCAATACATATACAGAAAAAAAGAGGGCAGGGAAGCCAGGGTGGAAGGGAAATCAATATAGATTAAAAATATTTTCTTATCACTCCGATTACTTTTCCAAGTATTTTTACATCATTTACTACAATAGGTTCCATATAATCATTTTCAGGCATTAATTTTATCTTCTTATCCGTCTTGAAAAATCTTTTTACCGTTGCCTCGTCTTCAAGCAGGGCCACGATTATTTCTCCGTTTATGGCACTTTCCTGTTTTCTTACAACAATATAATCCCTATCAAGTATACCTGCATTAACCATGCTGTCTCCTCTAACATGAAGGATGAATACTTCTTTTTTCCCTTTTACGAAGTCCGGTGAAAGAGGAAAATAATCTTCGATGTTTTCATTTGCAAGAACAGGCTTACCGGCTGTTATGTTTCCAACCACAGGAACATATACAAGATTGTTAAAACCACGATCAATGGTTTCATCCTGCTGCCTGGGAAATATGGAAATGGCACGCGGCTTGAACGGGTTTCTTTTCAAATATCCTTTTTCTTCAAGTTTTTTTAAATGGGAGTGAACAGTTGCCGAGGAACTAAGATTAACCGCCTGGGCTATTTCTCTTACGGAAGGAGGGTATCCGGATTCTTTGACTTTCTTATTGATGAATTTTAGTATTGTTTCCTGTCTTGCGCTGATATTTTTGTCCATAATTTTTTAAAAATAATAAATATTATTTAATTTTAGTTATTATAACAAAAAAGTATATTAAAGGCAAACACAGGTTCGCTTTTCTATTCTTCCGCTTTTTTTATCCAGGTCATCATCTTTCGCAGTTCTTTGCCAACTTTTTCTATCAGGTGATTTTCTTCTTGCTTTTTGATTGCATTGTATAAAGGCCGTCCGGCCTGGTTTTCGAGAATCCATTCCCTTGCAAAAGACCCATTCTGGATATCTTCAAGCAGTTTTTTCATATTTTTTCTGGTTTCTGCGGTTATGATTTTTTTGCCCTTTACCATATCACCATACTCTGCGGTATCGCTTATAGAGTACCTCATCCATGATATTCCGCCTTCATAAATCAGATCCACAATCAGTTTTAATTCACTTAAAACTTCAAAATAGGCTATTTCAGGCTGATATCCTGCTTCGACCAGCGTATCGAATCCTGCTCTTATAAGCTCGGTTGTCCCTCCGCAAAGAACGGCCTGTTCTCCGAAAAGATCGGTTTCAGTTTCCTCTTTGAATGTAGTGGTAATTATCCCGACTCTTCCGGCCCCAATTCCTTTTGCATAGGCAAGAGCATACTGCTTGGCTTTTTTAGAATAATCCTGATAAACCGCAATGATTGCAGGGACGCCGCTGGATTCCGTATACATCCTTCTTACAATATGGCCGGGTCCTTTTGGAGCTATCATGATGACATCTATGTCTTCTCTTGGAATGATCTGATTGAAAAGAATATTAAATCCATGGGCAAAACAGAGTATATTTCCTTTATCAAGGTTTGGCTCTATATATTTGTAATAGATATCTTTCTGCATGGTATCAGGTGCCAGAAACATTATTATATCCGCCATCTTTGAAGCCTTATCCGTTGTATAGACTTCGAATCCTTTTTCTTTTGCCATATTCCAGGGTTTGCTTCCTTCAAGTTCTCCTATAATAACGTCCATTCCGCTGTCCCTAAGGTTCTGAGAATGAGCATGTCCCTGACTGCCATAGCCTATTATCGCTATTTTTTTCCCATTCAGTATTTTCATATCAATATCTTTATCATAGTGAATTTCCGCCATTGTTCCTCCTTTAATTTTTTTTGACAGATATAATTCCACCGGGGTAGGGGATCATATAATTGATTTCTTTATATTCTAACAAATAACTAAAAAAAGTATATAAAATTTGGATAAAATCAACAAAATAAAAAATTTTAATATTTACTATTGACACGAACACACGTTTGGTTATATTATTATAACGAACATATGTTTGGCATTCTTTTATAATGTTAAAGCAAACAAATATGGTCAAATAATAAATACAGAGGTAACAACAATTGGAAATGGTTAAGATTAATATTAAAAAAATATTTTTATATCTTCTTATAATTATCGTTGCATCTCTGGTTATAATCGCTTTTTATTACAATAGATATAAATTTAGCGGTATAACCACAACAAGATATACGAAAGTGAGCCTGGAATATGAGACCAATATAAGCGAGCTCGCAGATAAATATTCCAATGACATGACCAAATCAAGATTTGTAAGTGAAATAAAGAAAGTAAATGATATAGATAACTCAGATTATATTCCGGGAAATTCTACTATAATTATTCCTATAATCGAATTCGAATAGTATAATCTATTTAATTCAGATATTTTAAAATTTTTCATAATCCTATAAATCAACTTATAAAAATATTTTTAACATTATTTTTAAATAAAAATGATAACTATTAAAGTTAAATTGCTTGATAAATCAATTCCTGTGCCGGGGTATGCACATACAGGTGATGCAGGGCTCGATCTTCATAGTGCAATCGACTGTGAATTAAAACCTTTCGAAAGAAAAAAGATACCTACCGGCATTAAAGTATCAATACCGTCCGGCTATGCCGGGTTTGTCCAGCCCAGATCAGGTATTGCTTTGAAAAATGGAATAGGTATGGTAAATGCTCCAGGACTTATCGATTCTGCTTATAGAGGAGAAATCTGCGCAATTCTTATAAATCTTGATCCTTACAATACGTTCCATATAAAAAAAGGAGACAGGATCTGTCAGATGGTAATACTTGAAGTTGATGATGTTCATATTGATATAGTCGATGAATTGGATGAAACCGCAAGGGGCGAATCAGGCTTTGGAAGTACGGGCTAATAGAATCTTTCGCATTAATCGGTTTTTTGATAAAAAAGAGCTTATTCTTATATATTATTAACTTCCGATAATATATATTATGTTAACTTTTATATTATTAAAAGACTTTACTATTCCTGGAGTTTTATTAAATATTATTTATAAATTAAATAGTTTTGATTACTCTGGCAGGGCTCCCTGCTGCAAGACAATTATCAGGAACAGAATCAAGTACCAGTGAATGTGCCCCGACAGTAGTATTATTACCAATCTTTATGGGACCGAGTATAGTTACATTTGTATACAATATAACATTATCACCGATCTCAGGATAACCTGGATCGCCATGATGAAATATGGAATGCCCAAGACCACCCAGTGTAACATTAGAAAAAATACTTACATTATTACCAATCTTTACTCCCCTGCCGATTATAACTCCGGCAGAATGCCATATTCTGCATCCTGAACCTATTTCTGCACCCGGGTCTATTTCCGCACCATTAAAGAAAATATTTATCCTGCAGCAGATTTCTGCAAGCAGTCTTAATTTTATTCTATAGAGCATTCTATAAAACCTGTAAAATATTAAAGCCTGTACCCCTGGTTTTACAAGTATTATTCTAATAGCACCCCAAATACCTGGTTTGCCCTTCATTGTGCCGTATCTGCTGAAGAGATATTTCATGTCGCCTTTTAAATTGCCATCATTACTATTTTTCATTTTTTGGAAGGAAACACGTTGCCTTATTAATACTAATAATTAATACTTATGAATGGATAATAAGAATAATTAAAACTCGATGATATATCTTTTTAAAATAATTATCTATTTATATATTTAAATAATAAACTGTTATAGTCTTTTTTATAAAATAACTTTATATTTATATCCGGATACAACTCTTTTAATTTTCTAATTTTATAATTTTTCTTTGTAACCAGACTTTGGTTAAGAGTCGTAAGTTCGATATAAAGATCCAGATCCGGAAGGTAGAAATCCGGTGTAAAACTGGCTTCAGGGTTTCCTTTTATATCAAGCTCCAATATAAAGGTTCTTGGTTCATATTCCCATCTTATTTTATAAAAATTCAGTATTTTTGAAAATTCCCTCTCACTGGTGTGTGCAAATTTAATATTTTCAGGATCTTTGTAATTGATCCCGGGATCTTTGTTTTTATTTACATTTTTCCTTATGCTCAATAAATTTTTACCCATATGATACTAAAAAACCTCCGTTTAAATTTTATGATATTATTTGTAACTTTCTGAATTTATTGCTGTTCCTGTTTTTTTTATGCTATTTTTCATAAAGTATTTTTCTATATCGCCATTCAGATCATTGTATACCCTGCCAAGTGCTATCCCGAATACACCCTGTCCGCTTTTTAATGTATCCACTATCGCTTTATCTGAATCACAGGCATAAACAGTATTTCCATCAGATATAAGCGTTAGCTTTAAAAGTCCGTTACCTGCTGCCGTATTGTTATCATATTCATCCAGATATTTTTTCGTCCTTCTTAGTTTCTGCAGGCTGATACCGGCCTCCATCAATTTTTTTATAACCTTTAATTTCATTAAATCGTTAAAATCATACATTCTTCTGCTTCCATAGCCCCCTGCCCCATTTACGGAAGGTTTTACAAAACCGGTTCTGTCATAATAATCAAGCTGTTTATATGTGATTCCTATTATTCTGCATACTTCCAAAGAACCATAAAATCTTTTTATAACCATACTATCCATAAATTTTTTTTCTTTATTTACTTTGTTATAATTTTAATTACATCATTGTAATTACATCATTGTAATTTTAGAATTTATATCCATCAAAGTCAATAGAAGGGATGCTTGGTATGGGGCTCTTAAAGTATATAGAAGAAAAAAAGCTGTTTATGAAGTTAAGAAATCCGGAGAATGTTTTTGATTATTATTTATTTTCGAAGTTATTTTTAAAATCTTCAGGTTCAATATTATCAAGAAAGTTTTTAAATTTTTTTACCTCATCTTCGATTGACTGTATTCTGAGCCCTCCTGATTCCAGCACCTGTTCCGCGGCATAGATATCGCATTTACTTCTCACAGCAGTAGCGATTGCATCGGAAGGCCTTGAATCGACTTTGATGACTTTTTTATCCGTATTCATGATATTGATTATGGCATAAAAAGTATTATTTCTTATTTCTGTTATTTCTATATTATCAATACTTATTTTCAAATTATTGATAATATTAATGATTAAATCATGGGTCATGGGCCGGGGTGTTTTTATGTTGGACATTTCAAGAGCAATAGCTGAAGCTTCATAGGGTCCTATCCATATTGGTAAATATCTATTTCCATTCTCTTCTTTTAGAAGGAGAATTGGTTTATTGGATGGCAATTCTATCCTTACTCCTTCAAGTATCATCTTTATTAAATTTGTATTCTTTTTGTTTTTCAACTTTTTAAAATATTTTTATCTGTAATTATATAACACCTGATAGTTTAAAGCGATAAACCAGATCTAAGGAAGTTTGTACAATAATACAATATCCGGTTTTAAAACAATTAAAATCAATTATCGGATTCAATGTCATTAGATTATTATATGGAGCTGCTTTTTAGCGATTCGATATCTTTTTTTACAGTATCCAATTTTAATTCGTATATAGATCGGAGATTTCTGAATTTTTGCTTATAATCCAATCCGTAACCGACTATGTATTTTTCTCCGATCTTAAAACCAATATACTTAATATTAATTTCCGCAATTCTTCTGATGTCCCTGTCAAGAAGAGTGCATATTTCAATGCTCCCTGGGAATCTTGATTTTAGATTTCTTAATAGATAGCTTATGGTAAGTCCCGTGTCAATGATGTCCTCCACAATCAATACATCCTTCCCTTCAATGGATTCATCCAGATCTTTGGTAATTCTTACCACGCCTGTAGATTCATCATTAATTCCATATTTAGAAATACTCATGAAATCTATACTAAGAGAAAGATCGATTTCCTTGATAAGATCTGCTAAAAATATTGCTCCCCCTCTTAATATGCATATAAGAAGTAGATTTTTATATTTATAATCACCTGTTATTTCTTTTCCCAGATCAGAAATTCTATTTTTTATATCCGAATCTGTGAATAATTCTTTTCCTAAAATACTGCTTTTTACTAATTCTTTATCGGCTTGATCGTTCAAGATATGATCGTTAATATTAAATATAATTTTTTAATATGTAAG
>JAQUOE010000001.1 GCA_028717265.1 Actinomycetota bacterium | reverse complement strand
TAGATTTCATCATAGGTACCGTCCTGTATGATTTCTTCTATGATCCTGTTGATTTCTTCTTTAAAGGTGCTTCCCTCCTCTAAAACAATGCCAAATTTTTTATTGGATTTGACTGTTTTCAGGATATTGTAAATTCCTTCATTTTCGGTCATCAGATTGACTCCTATGGGAAGCGAGATTAAAATACCGCTTATGTTTTCATTCCTGAGATCGTCGAACATGGTCGCGACATCATTATAACCTTCTATCCTGTAATCAATTAAATAGTCTTCGTCCGGATAACTCTCTTCGCTCTTTAGTATTCCAACTTCCTTTCCTTCCAGATCTCCTTCGGTCTTAAGATCGATTCCACTTAAAACAATCAGCATATATTCCATGGTAAAATATGGGTCGGAAAAATCAATTAAACTTTCCTTTTCCTCTGATATTGGAATTGCCGAAATTATCATATCCAGATCTGTGTCTTCGGGAAATATAAAGGTGTTATCCCATTTTATTGTTTTTATTTCTATTTCCCTGTCCATTCTTTCGGCTATCTCTTTTATCATATCTATATCGAAACCAACGATGGTGCCGTCCTTCATGGACTCAAAAGGTGGATACGTTGCATCGCAGCCAACCGCGAGAGTTCCTACATCAGAATCGACATTTTCGGTATTATCGGTAACCCTGCAATTTACCATAAAGAGCAGCAAGAGAATAATTATTGCAGAAAAAAATATATTTAATAAAAAAAAATTTTTATTTTTTCTTTTAAAGCATAAAAACATTTTAAAATCCTTTAATTTGTTTTATTTTTTTTCCGGTAATTAAGATTCTATTGGAAATATAAGATAATACAAGGATTTATTTATTTGTATTATTGAATAATTTTATATTTATATAAATATTTAAAATATTATTATAGAGTATAAGATTAAAGAAAATATATATTGACTGAATAAAATTAGGTATTAAGTCATACCTCTATCGGATATCTTCCATGTTCATTAACATACTTATAAATTGCAATAACATTTTCAGGAGGTATATCCGGCTGTATATTATGTGTCGGAGCCAATATGTATCCCCCGCCTGCTGCCATTGCTCTTATTACTTCTTTTATATTCTCTTCAATATCTTTAATCGCCCTTCCGCATAGCATCCGCGGCATATCGATTCCGCCGTGGAAACACAGGTATTTTCCAAATTCATTTTTGATCTCTTTCAAATTCATGTCCGCCGCATATGGCTGAACAGGATTGAGGATATCGATTCCTGTATCAATGAAGTCCGGAATAAAAGCTCTTACCGAACCGCAGCTATGAAGTAATATTTTTGCTCCGGTTTTACTTCTGATAAAATCATTTAATCTCTTGTGAGCTTTTTTAAAAAATTTTTTATATATTGAGGGTGAAATCATAGGCCCATTCTGCATACCATAATCATCAGAAGTTTCAACAATTTGAATATATTCTCCGGCTGCATCCAGAGCCGAGCCATAAAATCCCATCAGGAGCTCAAGCTCTTTCTCCACCAGGGTAGAAACAAACTTTTCATTAGTAATCAGATCTACCATAAATTTTTCAAATCCTCTGAGCATGCAGCTGATCTCATTGAACAGACTCATCGGGTCGGCCAATTTTATTGCATAATCCGTATTTTCAAATAATCTTTTGGCTTTTTCCTGCAATCCTGCTACTCTTACGGGGTCATGGGGATCCGGCCAATGAAAATTTTTCAAATCATCTATTGTCAGGACACTCAGGGGATTATAAATTATTTGAGAATAATCACCTGTATTCTTTCTGCGTATGCCCCATTCATCCTCAAAAGAATCTTCTGACTCAGAATAATTAAATGATTTATATCCCTGCGGCTGACCCATATGTATTTCACGAATATCAATATTTAAAAGCTCAAGTATTTCCTCATCAAAATTTTTAACAGTGCGCCATTCAGAGAAAGCCGCAGTATGATTTTTCATACCATAGTAACGAGTTAACTTCCTGTATGCGATATCGGTCATTCCCGATGAATTGCCTCCCAGATCCACCGGGATTCTATCCGGTTCTTTATGATTTAATGTTTTCCAAACACGTTCCCTTGATGTCATTATTTTTTTAATAATCTTTTTTTATTCCTGTGGATAATCTTCTTTCCATATTCTTGTTTAAGTAAGAATTTACCTTATTACTTTCAATATCCTTAGGACCTTAAACCTGAAGTATATGGATCAGGAAAGCTGCATCCCATTTATGAAATGGTCATCAAAACCGGGATATGAAACAAGTTCAAGGTAATTGATTTTTTTTGCTATTTTTTCAGCATCGGTTCTCTGCTTCTTTGAAATCAGGATCATCCTTGCTCCGACTCCTGCTGCATTGCCGACCTGTCTGATCTTTTTTAATGGAATACCCGGAAACATACCAATGTCTATAACATTTTTAGGATCTATGTAAGAGCCGAAGGCACCCGCAATTATGGTCCCGTCAATTTCTCTGACATTTATGCCTGAGTGTTCAAGAAGTATTTCGATACCAGCTCTTATTGCTCCCTTTGCCAGCTGGATCTCTACAATATCTTTCTGGCTTATCGAAATATCTTTTTCCCCGCACTGCGGAATAAAACTACTGCCGGTTTCAGGAATACTCTTATCGCCTTGTTTATTTCTGCTTCCGCCCGACGGAGCCAATATATAATTTGATTCCCCTTTGCTGTCTCTGCAGATATTCCCGGAATCAGTTTTAAATTTACCCTTTTTATCTATCAAGCCCGCTTTCAATAAGGCGGCTACTGCATCCAGAATCCCTGAACCACAAATACCAACTGGTTCTTTATCATCGATAGTCTGGATAGACGGCAATCCTGTACCAGGATCGATTATTACTCTTTCTATGGCTCCGGGTGCCGCTCTCATGCCGTGTTTTATATGTGCCCCTTCGAATGCAGGTCCCGAAGCAGTGGAAACACTGGTGATTTCTTCTCCGGCTTTAAATACAATTTCGGTATTGGTCCCGACATCTATACCCAGATAGTTTCCTTTTCTTCTATGAATCCCTGCGGCAAGGATCATAGCCAGGTGATCCGACCCTATAAATCCGGCTATCGGCGGAAGTAAAAAAATATATCCGCCGGCTGTAATTTTGATACCGATATCCCTTGCTTTGATATCCATAGATTCTTTTATCGATGAAACAAACGGAGACAGACACAGTTTGTTTACCGGTAATTCCAGGAACAAATGAAGCATCGCAGTATTGCCGACAACGGTCATCTCAGTTATTTCTTTATCTGTCAGATTGTTTCTCCTGCAGATCTCACCGGCTGCCTCATTTATTTTATCTATTACTATCTTACGGATTTTTTTTGCATTATCCTTACTCTGTATGGCAAAATTAAGCCGACTCATCACATCTTCCCCATAAATTATCTGGGGATTAATGATACCCTTGCTGTCAATTGTCTCTCCTGTTACCAGATCAACCAGAAAAATTGCTATTTTTGTAGTTCCAAGGTCAATCGCCAGACCATGATTACTCGCAGTTCTGTCTCTTCCTTCAATTAAAATAATCTCATGATCTCTTACAGTAATCGTAATTTCCCATAAATTCTTCCTGATAATAGAAGTCATCTCAGCCAGTACTTTTTGGTCGATAGAATCAATTATTATATTATATTTCTCCTTGAGAGCATTTTTGATTCTATTGAAATCAGCCTGTGCATTTCCGGATTCGGTCCTTTTTAATTTTATAAAATATTTTTTACAAATCGGATCCGGTTTGATTAATTCTTCCTCTCCCGCGATCTGCAGTTTCTGTTTTTCACTTAACGAGGAAGAAGGTATGTATACTGTAAGATCCCTATCGAAAATCTGCTGGCATGCCAGCCTGACCCCGCTACTGATTTCACCGGGGGTCAATATCTCTAATTCTTTTTTATTTGCTCGCTTTTTTTCTTTATCCAGTACCATTATCCGGCATTTACCGCATGTTCCTTTTCCGGCGCATACCGATTTTATTTCAATGCCGGCATCCAGGATCGATTTAAGACCGTTTGCTGGTTCGTTCAGAAGCATCCTTTTACCGATAGGCTGGATATCTATCTTTATTTTTTTATCCGACATATTATCTTAATCTCCCCATACTCGGCCTGTTTCGGATCCTTATAAATACATATTTTTAAATCACAATTTTCCATAAAACATCATCTGTATTATATTAATTTTTATAATGTTTAGAAAGGTTTCCATATCGGCTTTCAAATAAAAAATTTTATTTCCTACTGTTTATGTGTTAAAATAAAAAATATAAGGTATTAATATTAAATATTAATACCTTATATTTTCACACTGAAATATACCGGCGGAACACTTAAATATTAACAAGTAATATAAGTTTTTAAGTTAATTTGATTTTTACATAAAAATAGTATAAAGTATTTCACGTTTTGCATTTGACAGACATTTTATAAATTAATAAATTTTTAACAAAGGTTGGTGACAAGAATGGTAAAAAATACCGATAGTAAGAAAAAATCAGAGGAAATAGGAATAAACGGGCTAAACAGTATAAGCAACCTGGAAGCTGAGATAATGAAAATTATCTGGGAAAAAGGTAAGGTAACGGTAAGAGAAGTACATGAGAATATGTTAAGAAAGGAAATCGAGAGTAAGGAACACGGATTTATCCCTTATACAACAGTTATGTCGACAATGACTACTCTTGCAGAGAAAAAACTGCTAAAACAGGATAAAACTGCTAAAACCTATATATATTCCGCTGCAGTCGATAAAAAAGAACTTTCAAAAAGTATAATAAAATCCGTTTCAGATAAATTGCTTGAAGAAAGTACCAGTGGTATGGTTTCAAAGTTCCTGTCTGACAGCAAAAATATTTCAAAAGAAGGCATTGAAAAACTAATAGAAGAAATAGACAAATTTTAAAAAGATTTGTCTATCCGGATCAAATTTATCTTATATTCTATGGACGTTTAAAGAAGTTGTTATTAATTAAGCTATATTGAAAGTCTAAGAAATTTTTACTTTTATAATCGTAAAATTCATATTAGTACACCGTATAGTTTTTTCTCTGTCTGGTATTACAATAGCAATTAATTTTATATAATTTGTATTAACAGAAATGTTTTTCTTAGAGATACTGACAAGTTACATTCTTCCAATTATTTACAGCAGTCTGGTAAGCCTGATTCTGGTCATGCTGATCTTATTCATTTTCAGGATAAAGGATTCGAATATACGGATTTTATTTTTTTTCCTGCCGCTCATAAAACCATTCATAATCATTATTGAAAAAATGGATATTGGTTCACAATATTTTAAATCAAACGCCGGTACCATAGGAATCAGATTCCCCGATCCTAATAATATTTTAAGAATAATTAAAAATTTTGAAAGAGGTCCATCGATCCTTTCCGATATGAATTATTTGATCTTTTTGCTGATAATAACCTGCATAACAACCATACTGATCATCAGGTGGATCATTCTGTATCTTTTCTACAGGGATCTGGCATATGAAGATAAGGTCGGGAGAAATGATGCGCCGGATATTTATAGTATTATAGATAATTTCATCAAAAAAATAAAAATAAAGGCCCCTGATGTGAGTTTGACACATAGAAAATATGTCTCCCCTTTTGTAATAGGAATCAAAAGGCCCACGTTAGTTTTATCCCCGCACCTGTTGGAAAAATTAAATACAAATGAAAAGGAGACTCTGATCCAGCATGAACTGTCACATATCAAAAGAAAGGATAACCTGATAGGCTGGGTGGCTCTCATATTAAGAGACTTTTTATTCTATAATCCTTTTGCTTATATAGCATATAATTTAATTAAAACTGAGCAGGAAAGAGACAGCGATAAACTGGTTGTGAAATATTCCAATAAACCCAAAAAAGAAGTGGCCACAAATATTCTTAATACTATTTTAAAGATCAGATCCATTTCAACATCCAGACCCAGCCCTCAGCTAACCCGGAGCTTTTATAACAAATCGCTTAGTTTTTTCAATCAGTTGAGATTGAAAAATAGGATCAACTCAATTCTTAAAGTAACAACCCCTGGGATTTATAGCCGTGTTTTCCCAAAAATCCTGATGTGCATCTTTTTCCTGGCGCTTCTGGTATTACAGCTTATGTTCGTAGTAAAAATTGATAATTTTTACATATTTTTAAGATAAGCTTCAAATATATCGCCGAGTTACGAAAAATAATTTTTTACTGAAAAAAATATTATTTTAGTATTAATCTGCTATAATTTCAGGTATAAAATCTTTTAGAAAGGAGGGGTGAAATGAAATCCATAAATAGGACCAAAAACCTATGGAACAATGATCTGACTCTTAAAGGACTGAAAGATAATGTTGGCCCGATGTGCTGCTGGTACTGGTGCCTCTGGTATTTGAGTAGAAAATAATAGATTTTGCAGATTTTAAATGAAATTATTTTCGAGTAAGTATAACTATTCAAAAAGAATAAATTCCAGATACACTCTTATCAATAATACTCTAACTGGCGCACTTGATATCATCGAAAATGATATCCGGGATTTAATAGCGGCTAAAAAATTTAATAGTATCCGTCCCAATATCTTATTGAGATTAAGGAACAGGGGTTATTTTTATTCCAATGCTGAAAAAGAAGATAAAATACTGTTGGAACTTTACAATAATTATGTAAAGAAAGCAGCTGGAAGACCGTTAAGATTTGTATTCTGCCCCTCCTATCAGTGCAACTTAAGATGCACTTACTGCTTTGAAACAGATCTGCCCTCCAATCCTAATAAATACATGACCGGAAAGATTCTTGATGATTCTATTGATGCTGCAGAAGAAATAATAAAAGAAAAATCCGGTAAAATGGATTCCGTTGAATTATTCGGAGGAGAACCCCTCCTTTTAAAAAATAAACCTTTTGTAGAAAAAATTCTCGAGTTTGCCGGAAAAAAAGATGCACCAATAACTATTATCACCAATGGAGTATCTGCCAAAGAATTCATAGAAGTATTATTACCTGTAAAAAACAGGATAGAAATGCTTCAGATAACCATCGACGGGCCCCGGGAAATTCACGATAAGCGGCGAAAGTATGCTTCCGGTAAAGGTAGCTTTGATCAAATATCAAAAAATATCGATTTACTCCTCGAAAATAATATACGTACCAATGTCAGGATTAACATCGATAATACAAATATAGAATTCATACCGGATCTTTATGAATATATCTGTCAAAAAAATTGGATTCAGTACCCTGATTTCAGTATAAGACTGGCACCTGTTACGGATCACACCACGCTGGATTATGACAATATAATAATCCCAGAAGAGAAATTGCTGGAAAGATTGATCCGCCTATACGATGAGTATCCGGTGCTGGAAGAAATATTTGGTTTTTATCTATTTAAACCACTACGGCATATTCTGGATATATTTAATGGCGCGCCCAACGTCTCCCCAAGATTTTTTAATTGTGAGAGTAATTTGCTGGAGCTCAATGTCTTCTGCCCTGATGGGTATATATATGCCTGCGGAGAATCCATAGGCAAACCTCATCTGGCTATCGGCAGATTCAGTCCCAAACTCGAGTTTTACCCCGATAAAAAAACACTATGGACGGAAAGGACCATACTGAATATAAAGAAATGCAGGACCTGCCGTTTTGCTCCTATTTGCGGCGGAGGATGCGCTTTTTCTTCTCTTCTCATATATAAAGACAATAGCAGACCCATATGCGAGAGATACCAGGAAGTCCTCGATACATTTCTGGAGTTAAGAGGGGAAAAGCTATTTGAGAAATATATGAATAAACTTTAAAAGCACTCTCGTTGGAGCATCATTAGACTACTGAATTAATTTCCAGAAAGCGGATTTCATATTATTTTTATATTTAATTTTAATAATACCTTCCCGGAAAGGAATGTCCTGTTATTTGATTCCGGCAATGTTCTTTGCAGCCTTCAATGTATTTTTCAAAAGCATCGCAATGGTCATGGGTCCCACACCGCCAGGCACGGGAGATATGTGGCTTGCCTTTGGTTCCACTCTTAAAAAATCCACATCGCCAATCAAAGTGGCACCTTTGGTTTCAAAATCGTTTTTCCTCCATTCGAGTAATTCCCGGCTGGCTTTATCTCTGGTTATCCTGTTCATGCCCACATCTATGACCACCGCTCCCTCTTTTACCATATCTCCTTTGATCAAATATGGCACACCTGTCGCAACAACAAGAATATCAGCATCTATAGTATGCATTTTCAAATCTCCGGTTTCTATATGGCATATTGAAACCGTGGCCCATTCATTCAAAAGAAGAAGACTTACAGGTTTTCCGACTATCTCGCTGTGCCCCACAACTGTTGCATTTTTGCCTTTCATCGTTATGTTTTCCCGTTTCAACATTTCTATTATACCTGAGGGAGTTGCCGGTACCAGACATTCCTGCTGAGCAACCAGCCTGCCCATGTTTACGGGGTGGAATCCATCCACATCCTTATCAGGATATATTGCTTCCAGTACTTTTGCCTTGTTTATCTGAGGAGGCAGCGGCAGCTGGACCAGAATACCATGGACGTCTTCTCTTTTATTCAACTTTTCAAGTTCTTCCAGCACATCATCGGTTGATACGTTTTCTTCCATCTTTATTGTCTCGGATTTAAAGCCTACCTCATCGCATCCTTTCTGCTTGCTTCCTACATACACTTTCGAAGCCGGATTTTCACCTACCAGTATGACTGAAAGACCCGGCACAAAATCTCTGGTTTCCTTTAACTCTTTTACTTCCTCCGTTATTTCATTTTTAATATCCTTCGATATCCTGTTCCCATCAATTAATTTAGCTATTTTAACCACTCCTTTTATATTAAATTTACAATTTATACTTCATTAAAATTTATATTTAATCGCAGAAACCAAATCTTATATTCACAAAATAAAATCTTTAAAATCAATTCTTTATTTAGAACAATCCTACAATATTGCCATTATCGTCAATATCTACTTTTGTTCCGGCAGGTATTTTTGGAAGACCCGGCATTGTCCTCATCAGGCCAAGCAATGGATAAAGAAATCCTGCACCTGCGGAAGCTTTTATGTCTCTTATGGGAATCGTAAATCCCCTGGGTCTTCCTTTCAAATCAGGATCATGACTTAGAGAAAGATGGGTTTTTGCCATACAGATGGGTAACTTATCGAATCCCTGCTTTGTATATAGCTCTATCTTCTTTTCCGCTTCGGGCAAATAACTTACACCATCCGCACCATAGATCATCGTGGCAATCGTTTCAATTTTTTTCTTTATGGGCCAATCCAGCGGATAAAGAAATTTGAAATCTGATTTTTTCTCTGCGGCTCTGGCTACAGCTTCGGCTAATTCTATTCCCCCATCCCCTCCGCTTAACCATACCTTACTGATAACCGCGTCTTCGGCACCTGCCTTAATGGCTCTTTCTTTGACTGCTTCGATCTCTTCTTTGCTGTCAGCTTCAAAATGATTCACCGCAACTACCACGGGAATCCCAAATAATTTCATATTCTCAATCATCTTTTCCAGATTTTCGCAGCCTTTCAGGACGCCTTCCACGTCAGGTGTATTCATGAGCTTTTCATCGACACCCTGCCCGGGGATGAATTCAAAAACTCCTCCGTGCATTTTCAATGCCCTTACAGTCGCTACAATAACTACTGCATTCGGTTTCAATCCCGAATATCTGCATTTGATATTCATAAATTTTTCAGCTCCGCAATCCGCACCAAAACCACTTTCAGTTACAATATAATCTCCAAGTTTTATAGCTATTTGATCCGCCAGAATAGAACTGTTCCCATGAGCAATATTGGCAAAAGGACCCGCATGCACAAAGCAGGGAGTATGCTCTATAGTTTGAAGCAGGTTGGGTTTTATGGCATCTTTCAGAAGAACGGTCATGGAACCTGCGCACTTCAAATCTTCGGCAGTGACAGGCTTTCCGTCATAGGTAGAACCAATCACTATCCTTGCCAATTTTTGTCTGATGTCTTTAAGACCGGTGGTCAGAGCAAGAATTGCCATTACTTCCGAAGCAACTGTTATATCGTATCCTGTTTCTCTGGGAACCCCGTTTAATGGTCCTCCCAGACCTATTATGATATTCCGGAGCGCCCTATCGCTTACATCGACCACCCTGTTTAAAGTAATGCTGAAGGGATCTATATTTAAATCGTTTCCCTTCATAATATGTGTATCCAGAAAAGCAGCCAGGAGATTATGTGCTATACCGACAGCATGAGTGTCCCCGGTCAGATGGAGATTGAAATCTTCCATTGGAAGAACCTGAGAATAACCGCCGCCGGCGGCACCTCCCTTTATACCGAACACAGGACCCAGAGACGGCTGCCTTATGCAGGTGATCGTTTTCTTACCTATTTTATTAAGGGCCATTGACAGACCTATCGTGGTCACAGTTTTACCCTCTCCGAGAGGAGTGGGAGTAATAGCGGTCACATCGATATATTTCCCATCCGGTCTGTCTTTGAAATCCTCCAGAACCTCCAGCTTTACCTTTGCTTTATGATTTCCATATAACTCCAGGAACTTTTCATCAAGACCGATTTCTCCGGCAATTTCTCTAATATCCTTCATCTTTGATGCTTGAGCAATTTCGATATCGCTTTTCATAAAACCCCTCTTATTCTTATTGTTTTAAAAATCAGAATATATCAAGAAATTATACAAGAATCACCGGTCTGTTACAATTGAATCAGGAATATTAAGCTGCAAACATAGCCGATGCAGAGAAAAGTTTTCAATTACAGGATTTAAAAATTAGAAATGGAAGACATCTTCTATATGGATGTCTTCCATTTCTTTATTTGTATCTACTTTTTATTTTCTATATGTCTCTATATCATGAGGATCTCTCATTATAGTTTTTTATGATAACTATTCCTGCTGGGTTGTACCGGTTGAACTCGGCGCTGCTTCGTTAACGGTACCAATTTCACTTACAGAAATGGTCACTACTGTACCTTCATCGGTCTCTATAACAGTCACTATCAGAGTATATGTGCCATTATCTGCAGAAATTGAGGAAAGTGCCTCTTCTTCACTCCCGGTCGTAAACTGATTTAGATTTTGCCATCCTCCCAGTTGGCTTATATACCAGTCAAATATTGTACTTCCGGAATCGCTGGATGATGCGGCAACAGAGAAGGCTTCCAGCCCATCTTCCGTAGTTTTCCAGGATGTCGTAATTATCATATTAGCATATACAGGAATGGCATCCGGAAATCCATCTGGTAAATCGGTTCCCTGCCCTATGGTCATTTCGCCTTCATCCGTTGTTATGGTTGTTTCTCCTTCGCTTATATCGACTTCTGCATTTCCGCCTTCGCTTTCGATGGCCTCTTCTATAGCTGCTTCCACACTTTCTTCTGCAGCTTCCCTCTTACATCCGCTGGCAGAAAACAACATGAAAATCACCAGACTTAATATCGCTGTCAGAGTTATTATTTTTTTCATTCCAGATCTCCTTAATATCTGCGTGTTATTTTTTTATTTTAACAATCCTTATTTTACTAAAAAATTTTTTTTATTAAATAAATAAAAGCTCTTTTTACTATTTTTCTACATCTAATTTATAAAAACTCATAAAGGCTTCTCCGGGTATTTCTACTTTACCGATTCTTTTCATTTTTTTCTTACCCAGTTTTTGTTTTTCAAGCACTTTCCTTTTCCTGGTTATATCCCCGCCGTAGAGCCCGGCAGTAACATCTTTTCTGTATGGCGCTATCCTCTCCTTAGCAATAATTTTGCTCCCTATTGCAGCCTGAATGGGTACCTCAAAGTTCTGTCTTGGTATCAGCTTTCTTAATCTTTGCGTTAATTCCCTTCCTGTCTGATACGCCTTTTCTCTATGTATAATACTTGACAGTTCACTGACCTTCTCTCCCGCTACCAGTATATCCAATTTAACCAGGTCAGAAGATTTATATTCCGTAAGTTCATAATCCAGTGAAGCAAATCCGGATGTTATCGATTTTAACAGGTCAAAAAAATCCACAATTATTTCCGAAAGCGGCATTGCATATTTTATCTCTACTCTTTCAGGTGAGATATACTGCATGTCCTTATAATTACCTCTTTTCTGGTTTGCAAGCTTCATTACGTCCCCGATATAATCTTTGGGAGTAATTATGGTTGCTGCAACATAAGGTTCTTCTATTTTTAATATTTTCTCCTGAGCCGGGAAATCGGAGGGCCTTTTTACTTCAATAACCGAATTATCGCTTCTGGTTATTCTATATGCTACGTTAGGTGCCGATGTTATGAGCCTTAATCCGTATTCCCTTTCAAGTCTTTCTCTTACTATATCCATATGAAGCAGTCCCAGAAAACCACACCTGAAACCAAAACCCAGTGCACTGGATACCTCCGGGGAAAAATCCAGAGAGGAATCATTTAAAGAAAGTTTTCCAAGGGCATCTCTTAAATTTTCATAATCCACTCCATCTACAGGAAAAAGACCGGAGTAAACCATAGGTTTTGGTTTTTTGTATCCCGGAAGGCTTTTTTCTGCAGGATTTATTAAAGAGGTCACGGTATCACCTACTATTATATTTCCCACTTCTTTGACCCCGGTAATAATATAACCTACCTCGCCCGCAGTCAGCGTTTCCTTTTTTATCATATCCGGACCGAATATTCCCACCTCTTCGACCTCGCTTGTGAGATTCTCTCCAATAAATTTTATTTTACTGTTTTTATTAATGGTTCCATTTACAACTCTTATGAGAACCACTATTCCCCTGTAAGAATTATACTGTGAATCGAATATCAGCGCCTGAAGAGGATTGCCCGCGTTCCCACCCGGAGCAGGTATATCCGACACTATCCTCTCCAGGATTTCTTCGATTCCGGAACCTGTTTTTGCACTTACTTTCAGTATTTTCTCTTCTTTGATACCCAGTACGCTTCCGAGTTCCATTGTGACTTCATCGATCCTTGCACTTTTAAGATCTATCTTATTAATAACAGGAATAATTTCCAGATTGTTGTTCATTGCCAGATAAACATTTGCCAGAGTCTGGGCCTGGATTCCCTGGGTAGCATCGACAACCAGAATCGCCCCTTCGCATGCGGCGAGACTTCTCGAAACCTCATAGCTAAAATCCACATGTCCGGGCGTATCTATTAAATTAAAAATATACTGGTTACCATCTGTCTTACTTCTGTAGAGAACCCTTACAGAGTGGGCTTTTATGGTAATTCCCCGTTCTCTTTCAAGATCCATATCATCCAGGAATTGGTCCAGCATTTCTCTCTTACTTACGGTATCAGTTATTTCCAGAATCCTGTCAGCAAGAGTAGATTTTCCGTGATCTATATGGGCAATTATAGAGAAATTTCTGATAAGCTTGCTATCTGTCATAATTCAATAAAATAATCAGTCATAAAAAAATCAATTATTTTTCCTTAATCTCTTGAATAATCCAGCTACGAATTTTACCTCTTCCATCTTAAATAAGATAGTACAGCCAACATATATACCAATACCGGTAAAAATCGCCAGCAAAAGAAGCAGGATAAAAGGCCATAGACCCTGATAGGCATAATTTTCAAGCCATTTCCATAGAAAATATATTGCAGTACTCATCAATATCGTTGCGGCGATAATCTTACCGTACGATATGAATATTCTTCTCCCTCCAAAATTTCCTATTTTTTTTCTGAGTATGATAATTAATATTACAACGTTACATAACGCAACAAGAGATGTTGCCAGAGCCAGCCCTCCGACTCCTAAGAACCGCATTAATATCCAGTCAAAAATAACATTAAGAATAATAGAAAGACCTGCTACTTTAAGAGGAGTCTTTACGTTTTTAAATGCATAAAATACGCGGTTAAGGATCATTAGAAGTCCGAAAAAGATAAGTCCGATACTGTGAAAGATCAGGATATACGCCACCCTCTCCGTATCTGCCGGAACAAAATTATAGCGTTCGAATAATAATTTTATTATGGGGTAGCTTAAAATAACCAGTCCTGATGTTGCCGGGATCATCATATACCCAATTTCCCTCACACCCAGAGAAAAACTTTCCTTTATCCCCTTAATATCATCTCCTGCGGCCTGACGGGAAATCAATGGGTACAGTACGGTTATAATCGCAACCGAAAATACCCCGAGCGGCAGATTGGCAACTCTCCATGATAACATCAAAGCAGTCGTATTTCCTTCTCCCAGGCTCTGCGCGAAAAAATAGTCCACACTGTTATTAAGCTGGACCGCACCCAGACTGAGTACTATGGGAAGCATAAGGGAAAAGATTTCCCTTACCCCTTTATGTCTGAAATCAATGACAAACCTGTACCTTAATTTCGAAACTCTGATCTGGGGTAACTGTACCACAAGATGCATGAGTGAACCTGCCATTATCCCTATTGCCATGCTGTATATTCCCAGTTTTCTGAAAAGCAGGGTGACAGAGATTATCGTAACTATATTCATGACAAAAGGAGCGAGGGAAGGAACGGTAAAAATATCATGTGAGTTCAGAATACCGGTAGCCAGACTGGATAGAGACATTACGACAAGGGAAAAGATCATGATCCTGCTCATTACTACAAATTTATATATATCCATCTGATTATTGGTTATTTTTGAAAGTAATGCCCCTATCTCGGGGGACAGAATGAATATGATAGCGGAGATAGCCAGAAACACCAGAGTTACAATATTAACAACCGAACTCACAAAGATTTTTATGTCGTCTCTCTGGTTTCTTTTTAAATATGCCGAATAAATGGGTATAAAGGCAGCAATTATAAGACTTTCTGCAAAAAGTATCCTGAAAAGATTTGGAATAAATTCTGCCCATGTAAAAGCATCCGTCTCATAACTGATGCCAAAATAACCTGCCATTATCTGATCCCGTGCAAGTCCGGAAATCTTTGATAGTAAAATAGCAAGGATCACCAGGAATGTGGCATTAAAAATTCTTCTTCTTGACAGTAAATGATCTTCATCCATAGCAATATTATATTACAGATGATATTAAAAAAGGTATTATATCATTTATATAAGACCGGTAATAAATGTTTTTATTTATTTGAAAAAATGCTAAAATGTAAAATCGTTTAAAATTGATAGTCATCAGAGAGGAAATAAATAGATGCCAAATATAAAGTCACAGGAAAAGAGAGACAGACAGAATATCAAAAGAAGAATAAAAAACAGAGTTCTAAAGACCCGGATAAAAACCGATCAAAAAAGACTTGCCGAAGCTGTAAAGAATAAAAATAAAGAAGAAGCTGAAAAGAGTTTTAATATGCTTTCCAAACATCTCGATAAAGCCGTAAAAGGAAGTGCCGTCCATAAGAACTTTTCAGCCAATAAAAAATCAAAAGCGGCAAAGCAGGTCGCCTCTATTAAAAAATCCTAAAAAATTTTAATTTATATCTATAATCTCTAAAATCAATTTTTTTGCCAGTTGTTCGTCTTTGATACTGCTTACTCTGAAACCGATATCATATTTATTTAAGATTTTAAAGACACCGAGTATTTCGTTCTTGTTGTAATTATCACTTGATTTGATATATTTGTTAACAAGACTTCCGATGAAATAAGGCTGGACTTTCATGCTATTCCCAATATAATCCGTTACAAGCGAACTGCTGTTACCCGATTTGATGTATAAAAAACATTTAAACATCCTGTGAATCAATGTCACCAATCCGATCAGGTTTTGTCCATCATCCAGTACGGATTTCAATGCTTTCATACTTCCGTCTTTATCTCTATTACCTATGGAATCTACAAGATCGAAAATTTTTAATGAATAAATACGGTTTACAAGAGCCTTTACAGTATTCTCGTCTATTACTTTTTTTTCTTCCGAACTTATATAATCATAAAGTTTGTCATACTGTCTCTTGAGCAGATTAAAGTCCATATTTATATTTTCTATCAGCAGTGAGGCTGCCTTTTCAGTAAATCTTACTCCATCGGATTGGGACTTTTCATCAAGCCATTTTTTCAAGCTGCCGCTTAAAGGCGCTTTAAGCTGTGTGATTTTCCCGGCTCTCCTTATCGAATCCAGAAGCGAAGTATTTAACTTCTGTGTTAATGCAGTAATAAAAAAAACTATATTTCCGCTGTTACCGGGAGCTTCTGTTGCGAGGTCCGATACTCTTTTTTGAAGGCTTGAAGATACTTTATCCATATGTTTTATTACTACTATCTTCTTAGAAGAAAATAAAGAAGGGGTATTTATATAGTTAGTAAATTCTTCTTCATCGATTCCCTCCACACCGTCAAATGCTTTGAAGTCGGTGTCGAAATTAACCTTTCCTCTGAGGTGACTCTTTACGCTCTGTATCCTTTCTTCCAGTATCGGCTCACTTTTACTTATATATAAATAGCATGGTAAGAGTTTATCTAATTTAAAGGATTCTTTTTTTGAATTATTGTTTTCCATGTTCATTTATTTAATTTAATAAAATTCAGTAAAATATTTAAGATTATCTATTTTCATTATGGATATTGATCATTTTTATAATCGCACCGGCTGCAAATAATGCAATCATAAGTATTATATAGTAAACTATCACATTTTTTATCGGGAAACTATCAAAATTTATAATGCAAAAATCAAACTTACTTAAGGTTTTAACTATTTTTGAAATATAATCAAAAAAGACAGAACCTGACTTTAAGATAATGCTCCCCACAGGCGGCCAGATTATAATTAAAAAAGAAGAAATCATCAAAATAGCGAGAAGGATATAAAACGCCGGAATTACAAACATGTTTGCCATCGGTGAAATCAGGGATACTTCTTTAAAAAAATGTGCTGAAATCGGAAACAGGACAACCTGGATCGATAAAGTAATGAGAACAATCTTTGTAAAATACCTTAATGCCGGATTTAAAGATATAAATCTTTTTTTGAATAGCTTTAATATTGGCGGATAAATAAAAATAAGCGACGCCATGGAGCCATATGACATCCAGAACCCCAGGTCATCAAGGAAAAAAGGATTATAAATAACTATTATGATATAAGAAAGATAAAGTAAGATTTTATAGCTGTACTCCCTGTTCCAGCTTCTGGCCAGAAGTATGAAAATAACCATAACCGAGGCGCGGAGCATACTGGCCCTTTCTCCGACCAAAAAATTATAAGCTGCCAAAAAAAAGACCGCAGCCCATAACATAAATCCGGATGATTTTATCTTTTTAAGAATCAAATAAATCAGGGAAACAAAAAAAGAAAGATGCAGCCCTGAAATAGCAAACAGATGATACGCCCCGCATTTTTTAAAAGCTTCTGTTAAATAGTCCGGAACATTTTTTCTATCTCCCAGTATTACCGCCTCAGCCATACAGGCATCTTCACTTTCCAGGCTGCTGTAAAAAGCATTTTTCAGACAACCGTATAACATACTTCTGAACTTGAATACCCTGAAACTAAAATTCCACGGTTCGATCTTTTCCACGCTTTCACCGGGGACATTAAAAATTATTTCGCTATGCTCTGCCGTATTAAGATATCCGCAGTTATTTTTTTTAAGCTTTCCCTTCAGTCTCAGGTAATCATCTCTTGTTATCCAATCTGTACACATCGCCTTCAACTCAACATTTACAGTTTCTCTGGTATCAAAAAAATCATCATGGTTTTCATTATCTCCCAAAGGAAATATCTTATTTACCGTAAATAAAAATTCTGTCCTGCCATATCTGTGCACCGGGTGATCCGATACCCTGCCTTCGATAGTAATACTGTCTTCGATCGAATTATTATTTTTATACAGAGATAGAAATATATTTTTGCTTTCTTTATATTTGTGTATGCTTACAATCGAGTTCCCTATAAAAAATAAAATTAAAAAGGGAACTATGACGAGAATTATAAGCCTTGCTGTACTTTGCCCGTTTTGGAATAAAGATTTGTACTGTAATAAAAACTTACAATTTTTTTGGGATTTATTTTCTTCGGAAACGCCTGATAAATTCTCTCCGAGCAGTATTCTTCTTGTTGCCAGGACCTCTATTATCAGAAGTATCGCTATGATTATGATCCTGGCTGTAGATAAATAAATATTAAATAGTTTATACTCTCTTCCCGCATATATCCCTGCGGTCAGTCCCAGAACCCAGAAAAAGTAAAATTCCTTTTCCAGAAATGATGATATTCTCTCTTTTACATTATTCAAATAGAAACTAATTTCTCGATTTCTTCATATTTTTTTTCTCCTATACCGGAAACATTTTTTAATTCTTCTTTTTTCTTGAAGGATCCGTTCCTGGTCCTGTATTCAATGATGCTATTTGCAATTACAGGGCCTATTCCCGGAAGTGATTCAAGTTCTTTTGAATTAGCAGTATTGATATTTATAGATCCGGTGTTAGAAAATCCATAACTATTTGAATCATTCGTAAAAAATAAAGAATCACTGTCATTGATTTCTTCCAGGGATGGAATATATATCCTCTGACCATCAAATACTATCTGGGCAAGATTGATTATCTCGAGACAGGAATTTTCAGTCTGTCCCCCCGCTATTTTCAGGAGATCTATTATTCTCGCGCCTTCTTCTATTTCATAAACACCGGGATTTTTTACTTCACCGCATATGTAGGCTTTTACTGTACTCATAATCTGCAGCAAATTACCGGGATTATCGCTGCTGTCCATATCTCCCATGCTGCCGAAAGAATTCTCTTTATTTTCGTACAACTTTTTTTCTTCATCAGTCTCTCCATCAATTTTTACTGCGTTTCCTTCCAATGCGGAATTTGCCATATCGTTTCCAGGATAAAAACTTCTGAGAATATTTTCCTTCCTTTTTATCTCAACCTGCTGGTTTATATAAACTATTGTAAAAAATGCAGCCAGGCAAAATATCAATCCGAATATAGCAAAATAAAAGTGTTTTTCTCTTTTGTATCTGATTTTATCTATAAAGAATCTTGCTCTGCTTATTTTTTCTTTTATGTCCATTGGACTAATATATCAATATTTAGTTTTTTATGCTATTATGCTTTTATACTTTAGCATAAATTTTAAAAATAATAAAGCAAATAAATAAGAATGGCGATGGTGGATATAATGAAAAATCCTGATAAAATTATCTGTAGTTATAATGATAGAAAAATAGCACCGCGGGAGAATAAAATGACAGAAAAAATATTCTTACTTATAGAAAATGAATATCGGGATGAAGAAATAATTTATCCTTACTACAGGTTCAGGGAAGCAGGGTATGAGGTAAAAGTCGTAGGTCCGGAAAAAGGAAAGCAATACAGAGGAAAATACGGAACTTTTTTAGAATCGGATCTTGCAATTTCCGAAGCCGATCCGGATGATGCAGCCGCGCTTATCATTCCCGGAGGAAATGCACCGGATAAAATGAGGATCAATAAAGATATGGTCGATCTCGTTAAAAAGATGAATCTTCAGCAAAAAGTCATCGGGGCAATCTGTCATGGAGGATGGATGCTTGCCGAAGCCGGCATTATAAAGGACAGGAAAGTTACCGGCTATATATCAATAGCTACTGATTTAAGAAACGCAGGAGGCGTGTATCTGGACGAGGAAATTGTGGTAGATGACAACATCGTGACATCAAGAAAACCCGATGATCTCCCTGCATTCTGCAGGACAATCCTGGAGCTGATAAGAAATTCGTAGAAAAAACCTTCATGCAAATCTGTTTAAAAAATACCTGAAAAAGACTGAATATGGAAGCGATGCCTTCATTTATCTTAATCTTTAACCACAATATTTATAAGTTTATTAGGTATAACTATTTCTTTTATGATCTTTTTACCTTCGGTGTAAGTTTTTACTTTATTCGACGAGAAGGCGTGTTTTTTAATTTCTTCAGCGGGAGTATCCGGGGGTAAATCTATCCTGTCCCTTAATTTTCCGTTAACCTGCAGTACAATAGTGACCATTTCTTCCGCGGCAATTTCTTCATCATAATCGGGCCATTCGACTCTGTGAATACTTCCGGTATTTCCTGCCCTTATCCACAGCTCTTCGGTAATAAATGGTGTGATTGGAGAAAGAAGAATAAGCAATTTCCGGGTCAATTCTTTTATCAGGGAAATATTTTTTTGGCCATCCGGGACTTCCTCCTGGTATTTATAAGTCAAATTGACCAGTTCCATAACGGCACTGATGGCAGTATTGAAATTGAATCTTTCCAGTATATCATTTGTTACCTTTTTTATGGTCCTGTGTAATTTTCTGTATAATTCCATTTCTGATTTACCCTGTCTCGAATTTCTGAATTCATCCCTGATGTCTTTACCGGTCTGTTTCATACCGTTTCCCTTATTGACAGCAGGGCGCAGGTTGCCTGCCAGTTCAATATTTTTAGTAACGAGTCTCCATACCCTGTTTAGAAATCTATTCGCACCTTCTACTCCGCTGCCGCTCCATTCTACGGGACTATCGGCAGGTCCCATAAAAAGTATATACAATCTCAACGTATCCGCTCCGTATTTGTTATAAATTTCGGATGGATTTACTATATTTCCTTTGGACTTTGACATTTTCTGACCGCCCAGATATACAATACCGTGAGGAAAATATTTTATAAAAGGTTCCCTGAATTTTATGAGTCCGCTGTCATAAAGGACCTTTATAAAAAACCTGGCATATATAAGATGCATGCTGGCATGTTCTATCCCCCCAATATACTGGTCAACAGGCATCCAGAAATCCACTTCTTTGCTGTCAAAAGCAGCCTTATCTTCATGCGGACTGCAGTATCTTAAAAAATACCAGGATGAACATACAAATGTATCCATAGTATCTGTTTCTCTTCTGGCTTTTCCTCCGCACTTCGGACAGGAGGTATTTACAAATTCATCGCAGTAAAAAAGAGGCGACAGGCCCCTGGGTTTAAAATCCACATTGAAAGGGAGCAGTACGGGTAAATCTTTTTCCGGAACCGGAACGATCCCGCATTTTTCGCAATAAATAATAGGTATTGGCGCACCCCAGTATCTCTGTCTTGAAATCAGCCAATCCCTTAATTTATAATTCACATGAAATCTGCCTATACCTTTTTCTTCAAGATAAGAAGTAATATCCTTTCTTCCTTTTTCAGAAGTCCTGCCGCTGAATTTTCCTGAATTTATCATTATTCCTTCCCCTGTATAGGCATCATCGGGCTCAGGATGATTTTCTCCGTCCGGGGATACCACCTCTATTATGGGAATACCGTATTTCACTGCAAATTCATAGTCCCTCGCGTCATGAGCGGGAACCGCCATTATTGCTCCTGTCCCATATTCCAGCAGAACGTAATTAGCGATCCAGACCGGGATTTCCCGGCCATCCAGAGGATTTATTACATATCTTCCCGTAAAACAACCTACCTTTTCGATTTCAGCGGATCCCCGCTCGATATCGGTCTGCCGGGAAATTATATCTCTGGTTTTTTCAATCTCTCTTCTGCGGTCCTCTTTTTCTATAATTTTATCTACGAGCGGGTGTTCCGGGGCAAGAATGAAAAAAGTGGCTCCAAACAGTGTGTCGGGGCGGGTAGTAAATACAGGAATGGAAATATCTTTACTGCCGGAAAGCTTAAAATCAACCATTGCCCCTTCACTTCTCCCGATCCAGTTACGCTGGATAGAAAGAACCCTCTCCGGCCATCCTTCTTCCAATAACTTCATATCATCAAGAAGCCTCTGTGCGTAAGACGAGATTTTAAAAAACCATTGGGAAAGTGTCTTTTTCCCTACTATGCTATCGCATCTTTCACATCTGCCTGAAATAACCTGCTCATTTGCCAGAACCGTCTGGCAGGAGTTGCACCAGTTGACCGGGGCCTCTTTTTTCTCTGCAATACCCATTTTATAAAGCAGCAGAAAGAACCATTGTGTCCATTTATAATAATCGGGATCTGATGTTATAATCTCATCATTAAAATCATAACTGATCCCCATCCGCTTAAGAGCTTCTCTCATCCTATCAATATTGGCCATGGTACTTTCCCCGGGATGCATGCCATTTTTTATGGCGGCATTTTCCGCAGGCAGTCCAAAGGCATCAAAACCTATTGGGTGAAGAATATTGTACCCTTTCCTCGAAAGAATCTTTGCTATGACATCTCCGATAATATAATTTCTTGCATGGCCCATGTGAGGTTCTCCTGAAGGATAAGGGAACATTTCAAGCACATAATACTTTGGATAATTTTTATCTGACTTAAGAGAATAAATTTTTTCTCTTTCCCATTTTTTGGACAATTTTTTTTCTATTTCTTCCGGCTCATAAGATTCATTTACAGATATTTTTTCCAATTTCCAACCTCTTTGATACCAGGTTTGATTAACGCTTAAATCCATTTTATTTCTTTGGAATCTCTCCATAACTTTTCAAGCTGGTAATACTCCCTTAGCTGCTCGGTAAAAATATGGATCACAAAATCATCATAATCGATTAAAATCCAGTTTCCTTCGGAAAATCCGCTGACATTAATTGGATACCGATTATTTTTTTTTAGATTAAGACGGATTTCTTCTTCTATTTTTCTTGTCAGCCTGGTGTTTTTTGCGCTTATTATTAAAAAGTAATCGGTGATGGCCAATCTTGATCTCATATCCAGAATTTTTACATAGTCCGCTTTTTTTTCATCCGCTATTCTGGCTGCTGTCTTTACTGCTTCAATTGTATCTTTGGGCTTCTGTTTTATGCTGGCGGCTTTTTCTGTTTTTTCTATCACTTACTTGTATAATCACTCCCCAGGGTTACACTGATATCCACATTATTTTTATTATCGTCCGAATATCCTATCACTCCAACACCCAGCCTTTCCTGTATTTTTTGTGCTATTTCATTTATTCCTTCCCTGGATGTAAAAATTGTTATCTCGGTTTCAGTATAATTAAAATTACCGGCACTTTTAGGTTCTAACAATATCGTAGTTTCTTCCCCGGAATTAAAATAATCTTCAAGAATATCCGTAACCGTTGCAGCCAGCCCGGCTGTTCCCTCGCCATTTAAAACTATTATTTTTACCAGCTGCTCTTCAGTTTCACTTTCTGCCTCGCCTGTTGCTATCGCCAGATAATCTGTTCCCAGAACCAGTACGATATCGGAATCGATCGCTTCCTCTTCTCTTACATTGATGATTCCCGTTCCCAGCACCTGCTTTACTTCATCTGCTGCAGCCAGTGTATTTTCATCCTGGGTATAAACAAGGATCTGGGTACTATCATAAGTATTATCCGAATTTTTGACTTCTACTATTTCATATTTATTTCTGTCATCTTCAAATTTAAAAGCTTCCAGGGTTTCGGCCGTCTTGGCCGCAAGGCCAATAGCTTCCGGAGATTTAAAGGCCCCGTTTAATACGGTTATCCTTACCGTATCCGTAAAACTGGAGACTTCTTCATCTTCTGAAACCATTCCGTCTTTGCTGAAGATCCGGGCAAGTTCGGTAATATCCCCCATTATATATACAATACCCATTCCCTCGAGCTCTGTAGGCGGTGACACACTCAGAGCATAGGATAATTTTTTATCCGGTTCTATACCGGAAAAAGTCGAGAATATTTTCAATCTTTCTTCCATATTCAGGTCAGTATCCATATAATTGTTTATAAGACTCAAATTAGCTGACAACTCCTCTGCGCTCCCACCGGCAATTTTATTTATGATTGCATCAATTAAAATCTTCTGATTTATAATATTTTCTGCTGGAACACCCTGCTCTATACCGCTGAAATATTTTAGAAAATTCACCGCTTTGGTTCCGTCAATCAGGTTCTCCCCCTGTGCAAGATTAAGAGTCGAATCATCATCGTAGTTTTTTATCGCAATTGCCCCGTCAAGATTTATACTTATACCTCCGAGTTTTTCTACTACATTATAGACATCAAGAAGCATGTAGTAATCTACTTCCCTGTCCAGACCAAGGTTATTCTCCAGTGTTTCACTTAACCTTTCCATTCCTCCTATCCCGGCCGATTCACTTACCAACCCGGCACCTGTTCCCGGTATATCCATCAGCGTATTTACAGGGATGTATAGTGAAATCAATTTCTCTTCACTGCTGTGATAACTTGAAAAGACAATAGAACTGACTTCAGGTTCATCCAGATTTTCACCGGCACAGGTAATGACTAAATTTATATCCTGCCCCAGCTCAAGAGAGTCCGGTATTGCTATCCTCTCTTCGTCCGGTATTTCGATTTTAGGGGGAAGCTTACTTTTAATCCATGGCACTAACCAAAAAATTACCGCGACTGCAACCAAAATCAGAATAAGAAGCACAGCCGTAATTCTGAAAATTACTTTTCTTCTTTTCTTTCTCTGTTTTATCCGCTTACTTCTGAATCCCTCATCATCTACGCCTTCATCTTCATAACCCTCGAATTCAAAGTCCTCATCCTTGAAAAAATCATCTCCGGATTTGTGTCTTTTTTTATCATCATCTATGTTATGGAAATCTTTATTACCGGAATATTCGTCTTCTAATTCATTTTCATCTTCGTTTATAGACATTTTAGATACCTCCGCAAATATTATTCCAGATCTTTACCGTATCTGGATGTAACAATTTATCTTTCTTTATATTATATATTATATTATTTTTATAGACCTCCAATAAGCACAAATTTATATTTGCGACAGCAAGACCCCTGAGATTTTCCACTCCTTCGTAATTTCTGTCTTTTTCGATTTTATCTGCGATAAACAAGATTTTTTCCAAAATACCCATGCTGCAGGATCCGACGGTATGCAGCCTGATCGCTTTAAGTATTTTCAGGTCGGAAATATCAAAATCTCTCCGGACCAGATATTCACCCACAAAACTATGCAAAAGCGGTGGACAATTCATTTCAAATTCACTGACTTTTAACTTTTCCTCTCTTGCAATTTTCATAAGTTCCTCATAATCGAATATTTTCCCGTAATCATGAAGCATACAGGCGATAGACAGTTTAAAAAATTCCTTATCGGATAAATATTTTTTTGCAATACTGCAGGCAAATTCCAGAGTATTGATAGTATGCCTGTATAATGAAGCAGGCATAATGTTTTTAATTTTTCCAGCAAGATCCTCAAGATATTTTTTCTGATTTCCGGTTAAAGAAAGATCATTTTTTATAAAGTTCATTTTTTAATATATATTTACTTACCCCCTCGGGCAGCAGATAATCTATCGGCCTCTCATTTCTTATTCTACCCCTTATATCGGTTGAAGATATTGAAAGGGCAGGTATTTCCATTATATATATCTTTTTTTCGGCTGCGTTGATATTGCCGAAAAGTCTCTTTCTTAAATCATCTATCCTGGACAGGTCATACCCGGGTCTGGTTGCAGCTATAAACTTACATAATGATACAATTTCACTGGTATCCTTCCAGGTCAATATTTCCAAAATAGCATCAGCTCCGGTTATAAAATAAAGCAGTGAGTCTCTTCCATATATTTCTTTTAACTGCCTGACAGTATCTATTGTATACGACTTTCCTTTCCTGTCTATTTCCATTCTTGAAACAAAAAAACTGCTGTTCGAAGAAGTAGCAATAACAGCCATTATATACCTGTCCTCGGCACTTGCTGTATCATTTTCAATTTTGTGCGGCGGATCTCCTGTAGGTATAAAAATCACTATATCCAGTTTAAACTGGCTCAAAGCTTCCTCAGCTGTGACCAGATGGCCAATATGGATTGGATTGAATGTGCCCCCCATAATACCTATTTTTTTATATTGTTTCTTATTTTTTCCCATTTATTCCCTTATCTGGCCCTGACCCAGAACTATGAATTTATTGGTCGTTAGTTGCCGCAGTCCCATAGGGCCCCTCCAGTGAAGTTTCTGGGTGCTTATTCCGATTTCTGCACCAAGCCCAAATTCCTCGCCATCCGTGAATCTGGTTGAAGCATTCACAAAAATCGATGCGGAATCTATTTTATTCGTAAAATAAATAGAGTTTCCATAGTCCGATGTTATTATAGTTTCAGTATGGTGGGAACCGTATTTATTAATATGATTTACAGCTTCTTCGATACTGCCGACTACCCTGACCGCCATTTTATAATCCAGATATTCTTCATACCAGTCTTTTTCAGAAGCCAGCTCTATGGAAGGATGAATTTTTTTGGATTCAGGACATCCAAAAAGCTTTACATTTCTTTCTTCGAGCTTTTTTAGCACCGGAGGCAATATTCCTTCGGCAACATCTTTATGTATTAATAATTTTTCAGCAGCGTTGCATACGCTTGGACGCTGTGTCTTTGCATTTACCACTATACCGGTAATGATATCTGTGCTTATTCCATTCAGTACATTGTCAATATATATATGACAATTTCCAATCCCGGTCTCGATTACCGGTATTCTGGAGTTCTCCACAACGCTTTCAATCAGACTCTTTCCTCCTCTCGGAATAAGGACATCTATATATTGCCTTAATTGCATTAATCTGGTTACATCCTCTCTGCCTGCCGAAGGAACAATCTGTATGATACTTTTAGGAAAACCATTATCCTCCAGACCCCTGCCCATTACCTCTACCAATTTTTTATTTGTATTGAGTGCATGAGAACTGCCTCTCAAAATAATACAATTTCCTGCTTTTATGCATAGAACCGAAGCATCTATGGTGACATCAGGTCTGGCTTCATATATTATTCCGATAACTCCCAGAGGTACCCTTATATTTTTTAAGATCAGTCCATTCGGAAGGTTATAACCAAAAATTACTTCTCCTACCGGATCCTCGAATTTGATGATTTTATCTATACTTTCAGCTTTTCTTTCTATTCTTTCCCTGCTCAGTTTCAACCTGTCAAACAGACTTTCGGACACTCCCTTTTCTTTGGATGCCCTCATATCCTTTTCATTTTCTTTTATAATCTCTTCGGCACTGCCAGTAAGATGCTTTGATATGCCGGATAATATTTTATTTTTGATTCTGGTTCCGGCACTAGAGATAAACTTCGTATTTTCTTTTGCCTTCTTTGCTATTTCCAGTATTAAATCCATCAATCCCTCCGGTTTTAGTTATTATAACATAAAAAACCCGGTGAAAATCATTCATTAAAAACTACCAGGCAATCCCTGTGAATCACCTCCGTGCACACGGAATCGTCAAATTCTGAGAGAATTTTCTTTTTATTCTTACCTTTTATTTTTTGTATTTCTTCACTCGAAAAGTTACATATTCCCCTGGCAATTAACTTACCGTCAAGCGAAAATACCTGCAATGTATCGCCTTTATCAAATTTACCCTCCACGCCTACCACTCCGACTGCCAGTATGCTTTTGCCTTTATTCAGCACGGCTTCTTCCGCTCCCCGGTCTATTACTATTGCCCCTCTTGTCTTTTTCCCAAATGCTATCCATTTTTTTATGCTTTTTATTTTTTTTGCAGTCTGAGGCGCAAAAAAAGTCCCTGCGTCATCTCCGGCAATAATCTTATTTAAAATGTCTTTCCTTCTGCTGTTTGCTATTATTGTCTTTATACCGGAAAAGGAACAGATCTTGGCCGCTTTCATTTTAGATTTCATTCCGCCTATACCGTATGTGGACCCGATTCCACCGGCGGCACGTTCCATATCTTCACTTATTTTGTCAATATATGGAATCAGCTTCGCGCTGCCGTAAATTCTTGGATCCTTATCATATACTCCATCTATATCGGTCAGGATTATTAGAGTGTCGGCTTCCGCCAGAATAGCGACCAGAGCAGCCAGCTGATCATTATCGCCGAATTTTATTTCATCGACGGCCACACTATCATTTTCATTGATGATCGGTATGATATTCAAACCAATTAAATTTTTTATTGTATTTTTTATATTTAGATATTGCTTCCTCCGTGTTGTGTCCTCATGCGTCAGAAGTATCTGGCCGCTCTTTAAATTATTCTTAAGAAATAAGCTGCTATAAATACTCATAAGTTCCAGCTGCCCCACACACGCAGCAGCTTGCAACATAGTAATATCTTCAGGTTTCTTTTTAATCTTTAAACTCTCCAGACCCGCGGCAATTGCTCCGCTGGTCACTATGATCACTTCTATTCCCCTGTTTGCCAGATAACTTACTTCATCAACAAATTTCTTTATGCTGGTTCTATCAAGTCCGCCCGCCTTTAAGGTCAGGCTGCTCGAGCCTATTTTTATGACTATTCTTTTAATATTCTCTAAATACTTTTTTCTATCTTCCATTTATTACCCCTCGAATAAAATTCATTCTGTCATTGAAAAAACAAGTCTGCCGATAATTATGGTGCTGCCTTCGCTGATGCCCATTTTCTTCAACGTATCGGCAATTCCGATTTTTTTCAGTCTTTCTTTTAAATAATCCAGCGCTTCTTCGTTTTCCAGATCAGTCATGGCCACCATTCTTTCTAATCTTTTATTCTTTACCGTATATTCATTATTGTTTTTTTCGATTTCGATTTTTTCAATCCCGGGACTTTTTTTATCCGGACCATAAACTCTGGTCATCTCACGTTTTTTAAACTCTATGTCTCTGTCTTTCCTTACTTCTTTCCTGTATCTATCTACTTTTTCGTATAAATTCCAGACCGATCCTTCAAGGCCCTTGCCCGTGACCGCTGAAATTAAAAAAACATCCTTGCCGCTCTTTTCCTCCAATATTTTTTTAATTCCATGCAGTACGGTATCATCTGTTATCAAATCGATTTTATTGATTAAAACTATATAGTCTTTTTTGTATACTTCTATATTATATAGCCTTAATTCCTCCCTTAAAATATCAAAAGTATCGATTATGTCCTCGCTCTTATCTATGATCCTCTGCCCGTCCAGGACTATTGCCAGCACCGCAGCTCTGGTTATATGCTTGAGGAATTTATCCCCAAGGCCTATTCCTTTATATGCACCCTTTATAAGTCCCGGGACATCAGTCACTATAAAATTATCATCATCAACCGTTACCACGCCCAGATTTGGGGTCAAAGTAGTAAATGGGTAATCTGCAATTTTCGGCCTTGCAGAGGATATTCTGCTGATTATAGTAGACTTGCCGGAATTAGGAAATCCGACCAGTGCCGCATCTGCGACCAGCCTGAGTTCGAGACCTATCCAGAAATCCTCTGTTTTTTCCCCCAACTCCGCGAATGCAGGAAATCTTCTTTTTGAGGACACGAAACTGGAATTTCCTTTACCGCCTATTCCGCCTTCCACAATAATAATTTCATCTCCCGGAGCATCCAGGTCGGCAATCACATCTCCATCCTCATCCTTGATGACTGTACCAATCGGTACATCTATTATCAGATCCATCCCGGCTTTGCCATTTCTGTTATTGAACGCGCCATTTTTACCGTTTTCGGCCTTAAAATGTATTTTCTTTTTAAATACATATAATGTGCTTAAGCTTACTGTTGCTTTTATTATTACATCTCCACCTTTTCCTCCGCTTCCTCCGCTGGGAATTTTTCTTGCTCCGCTATTCAAATTGAAAAAGGTGACCATGCCATTTCCGCCGTCTCCTGCTTTTATATTAATTTTAGCTTCATCCAAAAACATAGTATTTCCTAAAATCAGATTAAATAAAATAGTTTAAAAAGATTATAATTTACAATTTAAAAACTGCCTTATATATTTTTTTCCGCATCATCAGATCCAATCCTTTTTTAAAATCCGAAAGCGGCAATACTTCCGAAAGCAGAGGGGATATCTTCAATTTTTCACCGGTTATGATGTCAAAAGCACGTTTTAACGACTCAGGCGTAGCCGAATAAGAACTCATTATTGTAAGTTCTCTTTTATATACATTTTCTAAATCTACTTCGAACCTGCTTTCCTTTCCTGATGCTCCGAAAATACTGACCGTTCCGCCATCTCTAAGATATGAAAGCGCATCACCCAGCGTATTTTTATTTGTCACCGTAAGTATGGCAACATCTATGCCTTCGGCTGTAATTTTCTTAATCTCACCGGTCACTATTTCATTTGACGGATTTATAATGTAATCCGCCCCCAGTGTTCTTGCCAGAGATAGTCTCTCATCATTCAGGTCAATTGCTGCGACTATTCCTCCCGATGATTTAATCAGCTGTATGAACAACATTCCTATGACCCCGGTCCCGACTACGGAAAATATATCGTTTTTGCGAAATGCGATTCTATCCATAGCCCTTATGCAGCAGGCAAGAGGCTCTATGAATAATGCTGCTACAGGGTTAAGCTCCTGAGGAACTTTAAAGGTTGTATATTTTATATGTTCTCCCGAAAGTCTTATATACTGGCAAAATGAACCCGGATATATATTTGTTTCTTTAAAATGCCTGCACATAGAATGACTGCCATGCAGACAATAATGGCACTTGTAACATGGTATATGATGTGCCGTTACAACTATATCACCTTTTTTAAACTCTTTTACATTCTTCCCGGTTTCTATTACTCTTCCTGCGACTTCATGACCGAAGACCGCCGGCTTTTTAACTTCAGGGTCCATTATCTTTACGATGTCGGAACCGCACAGACCCGTGTATAACATTTCGATCAACATTTCATCTTCCAGTATTCCGGGTCTGTCTATTTCTTCCAGTTTAAATTCATCCTGGCTGTAACAGAATAAAGCTTTCATAATGGTGAAGCAACGATATTGTATTTTATACCCTTTTGCTGGTCCATTAGTTCCAGCGCTGTTATAAGTTTTTCAAGAGGTATGTCGGCAGTTATAAAATTACTCACATTGATCCTCTTTGAAGTTATCAGATCGAATGATTGTTTTACATGAGAAGGAGTATGATGATAAACCCCTTTTACAGTAAGTTCCGAATAGTGAACCAGTCCGGTATCTATATTGATGGAAGTATCCGGCATGCAGCCTCCAAATAGATTTATAATCGCTCCCTTCCTTCCCATAAATATGGCCATTTCCCATACCCGGGGTATCCCGGTGGCATCAATTGCCACATCCACGCCCCTTCCTCCTTCAGTCAGGTTTTTTACTGCTTTTATCTGGTCATCCACCTTTTTAACATTAATTGTATAATCGGCCCCGAAATGCCTGGCATACTCCAATCTCTCATCCGATAAATCCAGAGATATCACTGTTGCACCTTTTAACCTGGCAACAGCTATGAACATAAGCCCTATTGGTCCCGCTCCGTTAATCGCTATCTTATCCCCCGCTTTTATACAGGATTCTTCGATTCCATGCACCACACACGCCAGCGGTTCCAAAAGCGCAGCTTCCCTATAGCCTATATCATCCGGTATCTTATATGTATTTTTCCTTAATATGTCTGACGGTATCTTTATATATTCTGCATAAGCGCCGTTATTGTATTTGATATTCTCACAAAGAGAATATCTCCCAATTTTACAGTAATAACAATTAAAGCATGGAACACTGTTCGCAGCTGTAACCCTATCGCCTACTTTAAAGCCATCTACCTCGCAGCCTGCCTCTACAATATCGCCGGCCCATTCATGGCCAAAAACCGAGGCCTTTTTTATCATAGTAGGGTGACCTCTTTTATATGTTTTGAGATCCGAACCACAGGTAAGGGCACTTTTTATTTTAACCAGTACCTCATCGCTGCCTATGATCGGCATATCTATATCTTCAAATCTTATATCTTTCGGTCCATAGAATAACTGTGCCTTCATTTTACTCTTCATAAATCAATCCTGCAGAATTGCCATAGAAATTAACTATTAAATATATTACTTAAATATTACAGAAAGAATTTTACCAGTCAAGCAAATAAAAATTGATAATTCGCATATAATTCGCATATAATAAATAAAATCTTCACCTTAGCATGTAAATTTTTGCGATTATTCTCTAAAATAAGAAATTATGAAAAAAATATGGATATTATTCCTGACTTTTCTTAAGATAGGCAGTTTTACGTTCGGAGGGGGATTTGCCATGATTCCTTTAATCGAACGGGAACTGGTCGATAAGAAGAAATGGATCTCGCCGGATGAGATGGTCGACATTCTATCTATTTCACAGGCTTTCCCCGGAGCAGTTGCCGTAAACCTGGCTATATTGACAGGGAGAAAAACCGGAGGATATACGGGAGCCTTATTTGCTCTTCTTGGTGTAACACTTCCATCTTTTCTGATTATCCTTCTCGTAGCAAGATTATTTATCCATATAAGCAATATTGGAGCAGTCATAGCCGCTCTCAAAGCAATAAGCGCGGCTATTGTGGCACTTCTGATTTTCGCAGTCGTTAGAATATGGAAAGCAGGCATAAGAGATAAAATAAGTCCGATAATAACAGCAGCAGCCCTGATACTGCTCCTTGGAACCAGGATTCATCCTGTCTATATTGTCATAATGGGAATTTTATTTGGTCTTATATATTACGGATTCAGGATCATTAAGATAAGGAAAAAGCAAAAATGATTTACCCTGAATTATTACTTATTTTCTTCAAAATAGGCCTATTTAGTTTTGGCGGAGGATACGGGATGATCCCCATTATCGAAAGAGAGATAGTAATCCGCGGCTGGCTTACCGGTCAGGAATTCGTAAATATAATATCGATTTCGGAAATGACCCCGGGTCCGATTGCTATAAACACAGCTACTTTTATCGGGTACAGATTGGGGGGAATTCCAGGTGCAGCATTGGCTACTATCGGAGTGGTCCTGCCGTCATTTATTCTGATTTTAGGTATTTATATTTTCTTATCAAAATATCAACAAAGACAGATAATAAAAGACGCTATTTATGGAATCAGACCCGTGGTGCTGGCGTTAATCATACAGGCTGTTATATTCGTAGCCGTAAACACATACTTTAAAGAGGGAACGGGTATCAGGGATTTATTGAATATAAGTTCGGGAAGTCATTTTTTAGAGACCATAGATCCTGTTGCCATAGCAATTACAGCGGTAAGTTTATTAGTATTATTTTTAACCAAAATACACCCAATTCTGGTAATCCTGGCAGCCGGCGCAATTGGGATTATATTGCATTTTGTAGGAGTACTATAAAAAAGAAGAAATTTTAAGAAATGATATTTACTACTTTACCTTTTTTACTGTGTTTTATAAATTCTACTTTACCATCGGCTTTTGCAAAAATAGTATGATCCCGGCCCACACCTGCATTGATACCCGGTCTGAACCTGGTTCCTCTCTGCCTTAAAATAATATTTCCGGCAGTCACCATCTGGCCTCCGGATTTTTTTAATCCTAAAAATTTTGGGTTGCTGTCTCTGCCGTTTCTACTGCTTCCCACACCTTTTTTACTGGACATACCTTCCTCCTTTTATCCCTTCAGGCTTATCCTGTCCAAATGTAATATTGTAAGCAATTGCCTGTGCCCCACTTTTCTTCTGTATCTTTTCTTGGGTTTATACTTGAATGCAATTACTTTATCCCCTTTTATTTGTTTCTTTATAGTAGCATTTACCGCAGCTTTGGAAATCAAAGGATTGCCTATTTCTATATTATCACCATCACTGATAAAGTTGACTTCCGAAAGTGTGATTTTATCACCCTCTTTACCCTCGATTCTTTCCACTACTATATCTTTATTTTCTTCTACCTTATATTGTTTTCCGCCGCTTGTGATTATTGCGTAAATTTTATTCCTCCCTGTTTTCTCTTCAAATTACAGAGTGACATACTATCATATATATTGCTGCTCTGTCAATTTAAAACATCTCCTGTAAATACATCTTCCGATAAATTATTCTTATTAAGAAGTTCGAATATTAATTCCTGATTTCCGCTACTGCACTGGTCTTGGATACGGACTTAATCTCTACCCTGAGTCTCTGGCCAATATATTTTCCTCCATCGATTATCTGCACAATATATCCGTCAACTCTTGATATAGCATCATTTTTATTATGAAAATACTGTTCTTCTGCCAGTAAATCAAGAATATCACCGGTTTTAAATGGTTTGGAAGCTTCTTTTATTTCAGCAATCGAACCCTCTGCTGATATTATAAAAGTATCGACCGGTAATTTTGAATCGCCCTGAATATTGATATATTTTTTTGTTATGTTCTCAAGATGTTTTAAATTTCTGCCGTCTGTACCGATTACAAGCGCCGCTATATTTGTATTCAATTTTATTAAGAAACCTTTTGACTTGCTTTCTCTTGCAAGTCTTCTGATCTTTCTCTCCGTTTCAAGTCTTATTGTTTCCTCAGATTTTATATGGCCGGAACCGCCGCAGCAGGGACAGATTTTACACATCGTGTCAAGGATCCCGTCCGAGACATTTTTTCTTGTCATTTCCAGCAGACCCAATTTTGAAAATTGAAGTATTTCAGTTTTGGTCCTGTCATTTTCAAGGCACTGTAAAAATCTGCTATAAACCTTCTTTCTGTCTTTCTCACTGGCCATATCGATAAAATCTATCACTATGATACCACCGATATCCCGCAGCCTTAATTGATTGGTAATTGTTTCCGCTGCTTCCAGGTTCGTTCTCAGTATGGTCTGGGATGAACTTTTATTTGAAGTATATTTACCGGTATTGACATCTATTGTGGTCATTGCCTCTCCATGATCTATTACTATGAATCCTCCGGATTTTAGCCAGACTTTCCTTTCGAGGGCACCTTCTATAACCTCGTTGACATTAAAGGCTTCAAACAAATCTTCTTTCCCATGATGGACTATTATATTGTTGAATTTGATCCCGACAGAGTACAGGTACCGGCCAATTTCTCTTTTAAGCACTTTCTTATCTACATGTATGGTGCTAAACTCCTCAGAAAATACATCTCTCATCAACTTTAAAATCACTGAATATTCATTAAAAACGATACCGGGCTTATTTAAAGCAGAAGCTTTTTTCTTTATAAAATTCCATTTTTTTAAAAGCTGCTTTAAATCTTTTTTTAGTTTGTTTTTATCTGCTTCCCTGGCCGCGGTCCTGACAATTAATCCGTAATCTTCACTTTTTATTTCTGCTGCAATCTTTTTTAAATTCTCTCTTTCTTCTCCGTAGACTTTCCTGGAGATTCCAATGCCCTTATTAAAGGGTGCCAGGACAAGATATCTGCCAGGAATAGATATATAAGTAGTTATCCTGGCACCCTTTGTCTTCATGGGATCCTTGGTTACCTGGACCAATACTATTTGATTTGGCTTAAGAACATATTGTATTTTCTTTGGTATCTCCGCAGCATTTTCATCATCCATATCCGGACCGACTTCATTGATATACAGGAAAGCATTTTTATCCTCTTCTATATCAACGAAAGCCGCATCCAGTCCCGGAAGAATATTTTTAACCCTGCCCATATATATGTTTCCAACAAGAGATTTTTTATTCTTGCGGTCAAAAAAAAGCTGGGTAACCTTTTTTGATTCTAAAATAGCAATCCGGGTTTCATTTTTATCCGAACTTACTAACATTTCTTTATCCAATTTAATCTCAGATCTCCTTTACTCTAAGAATTCAGACTACCTCCATCGGCGTTTTAAGTATACCTCCACACAAGACAAATAACTCTTCTTTTTTTACATTTTTGATATCAATGCAATATTTTTTTAACCAATTTTCAAAAAATCCGTAGAAATTATTGAATTTAAAAATTTCATTGTTTTCTTCTTTGAAAATTTTAACATATCCGAATAGTTTTAGAAGGATAATATCGGAAGATCCCTCTGCCGTTATTATTTTTAGATCAAATATCGAGTTGCAAAAATCAGGCCCGGTGGTTAAGTCTTTTTTCAATCCCGTGTAAAATCTTCCGGGCATGCCCTTATTATCTGAAGAACAGATATGAAGTTCAAAACCATAGAGAACCACTGCTGCTGCATTCATAAGATTTTCAGTTTTTTCCGTAATTATTCTTGCTTCTGAAATCAGCATCTGCGGTTTCAACTCCGAATTTAGTTTCTTTTTGAAGGTTCTTTCATCAATATTACCTTCAAGCAGGACATCTGCATATTCTGCCATACTCTCCACACCCAGGGGAGTAGGCGGACTGAAACCAATCTTTGGTTTTGGATTATATCCCTGACTATATTTGATTTCCAGTTCCGCTCTTCTTATGGCACGGATCATTATCCTTGAAATATCAAGGTGGGATAGATATTTAAATTCATCTTTTTTATAGAATTTAAATCTTATCCTGGTTTCACAAACATTCTCTTGCTCTGTCATATTCTTTTAATAAAAAATCCTTACTTACTCCTATATCAATGATATCCCAGGGCAATATTTCATCTACCGAAAACTTTCTGGTAAAAAGATCAATATCCAGGCCGGCTTTTACGAATTCTTCCTCCCAGACAGATAATTTGAAAAAATCCGTCCAGTTATCAAATCTGGCCCCTTTTTTCCATGCACTCTCTATAACCTCGCCTACCCTTTCATTGCCCCTGGCTAACGCGCATTCTATCCTGCTTTTTTTAGAATCGGTCCAATTTATATTCACATACCTTTTGGATACATTTTTTAAAATATAATCAAACTTACTATCAAGATTCCCCGGATTGTCATGGGACACCCACTGGAAGGGTGTAAAAGGTTTGGGACAAAATACATTTATACTGATGTTGATTTTCAGTCTGGCAAGTTTTTTCCCTGAAAGCCTTTCTCTGGCCGCCATTATTATCTTTTCCACAAGTAATGTTATCTCATGGATATCTTTATCGTTCTCATACGGCAAGCCGATCATAAAATAAAGCTTGATTTTGTCCCAACCGCTGCTGAAAGCCATTTTTATGCAGTCGAGCATTTCTTTTTCCTCTATATTTTTATTGATTATATTCCTCATTCTCTGGCTGCCTGCTTCGGGAGCAAAAGTGAGTCCTGTTTTTCTTCCGCTCTGAATAAGCTCGAATAACTTCAAATTGAGACTATCAAGTCTCATAGAAGGCATTGAAATCGAAAGTCGGCCGTGTTTTGAAGGGTCCGTGATTTTATCCAATAAATGCCCTATTTCACCATAGTCCGAGGAAGACAGCGACAAAAATGAAATTTCGTCATAACCCGTTTTTTTTAGTCCGGCAATACACTGCCTGACGAGAGAGCCGACTTCCCTCTTTCGCACCGGTCTGTAGATAATACCTGCCTGACAGAACCTGCAGCCCCTGCTGCATCCCCTCATAATCTCTACTGCAAATCTATCATGTACCGTTTTAATATTAGGTATTATTGGATCCTGGACTATCTGAAATTCATTAAGGTTTTTTATTACTGCTTTTTTTACCTTTTCCCCCGGTTCTATGCTCTTGATCCGCCCATCCGGATAATAATAGAATCTATAGAACCCGGGAATATATATCCCATCGAGCCTGCTGATTTCTTTCAGGAACCAGTTTTTATCTTTATTGTTCTCCCTGTATTTTTTAACTCTCTGCAAAATGGAAATGACAACTTCTTCCCCGTCCCCGATAACAAAAAAATCCATGAATCTTGAAAGCGGCTGAGGATTGACAATCGCAGGTCCTCCGGCACACACAAGAGGAAATCTATTTCTCCTGTCTACGGCCCTTATGCCTATACCGCCCATATCGAGTATATTCAGTATATTTGTATATAAGAATTCGTGCTGGACCGTAAAACCAATCAAATCAAAAGAGTCCAGAAATATCCGGTTTTCAAGTGAAAAGATTTTTACTTTCTCTTTTCTGAGCTTCTCTTCAAAATCTATCCATGGAGAAAAAACTCTTTCCGCCGAAAAACACTTATGTTTATTTATAATTTCATACAGGATCTGGAGACCCAGATTAGACATGCCGACTTCATATATATCCGGAAACACAAGGGCCATAAGGATTAAATCCTGAAAATCTTCCATTGTCCCCGGACTTTTACTTTTGGTTCCTATTTCGTTATTTATATACCTGCCCGGTTTTTCAATATCTTTTAAGAGCCTTCCAAGCAGATCAGAATCCAGCCTTTTGATTTTATCCATATTTGACTCCCCGGAGATTATTTGAACTCCTGATAAGCGATCACATGACTTTTTCTTACTTCCCTCCATATAAACACATTTTCCACAAGTGCAACACCCAGAAACATACTTATGAGGCTGGAGCCGCCGGAACTCAAGAAAGGCAGAGGAATTCCTATGATTGGCATAATACCTATGGTCATGCCTATATTTATAACTACCTGAGATAAAATAATAAAACCTATTCCCGAAGCAAGCAGCATTGCAAAGGTATCGGAAGAATTCGAAGCTATATAGAAGCACCTCCAGATAATTATTCCGAGTATTAATATTACCAGAATTGCCCCTATGAATCCCACTTCTTCTCCGATAACGGAAAATATAAAATCGGTATGGTGCTCCGGAACATAACTCAGATTTGTCTGCCTTCCCAGGAAAAGACCCTTGCCTAACAGTCCGCCGGAACCAATCGCCAGTTTGGACTGATATAAATTATACCCGGCACCTTCCATTGATGACACATCCGGTTTTAGAAAAACAAGAATCCTGTCCAGCTGATATTGCTTTATGAAGCCGGCATTCAGAGCAAGAAAAAATCCTCCGGCCGTAAGTCCCAGTATTGAGAGGATATACAGAAAATTAGCCCCGGATATGAATAATAAACCAATAAATACTATAAAGTATATAAGGGCGGTCCCGTAATCAGGTTCCAGTAAAACCAGTACAACAAATGTGAGTGCCGCAAATGATGCAATTACAACTTTCCTGAAAGTAACATTGGATACCTTTTCACTTCTCCATTTTGACATGATGGCGGATAAAACTATTACCATAAAAATCTTTGAAAATTCCGAGGGTTGAATGGTAGTGAATCTCAAATCTATCCAGCTTTTCGATCCGTGAACCTCATAGCCAAAAAGAAGCACGGCTACAAGCGAAAAGATCCCCAGGGCCAGAATCAGCCACCAGTATCTCTGGATTTTCCTGTAATTTATAAATTGAATTACAATAAATATAATGATCCCTGCTCCCAGCCAGATCAATTGTCTTTTCATATAATACCCTGGATCCGATACTCCTCCGGGCAGGGTCTCTCTGGTTGCGCTGTAAATCACCAGGACCCCCCATGAAGAGATAGCAAGAACCAGGAAAAATAGTATAAAATCAAACCGGATCTTTCTCTTCTCCCTATCGAAACTGGCAAAATCCCTGAGACTTTTTCTTCTTCTTATCATTTACTCTTTATAATCATGTCAATCAATATTAAATAAATATCTATATATTTTCTCAATCATTGGCGCCACATTGCTTCCTCCTGAACCGGCCTCTTCGAGCATCGCTACGACCACATACTGCGGACTGCCTACCGGAGCATAACTTGCGAACCATGCATAGTCCTGTTTTCCAAAAAATTCCGCGGTTCCCGTTTTTCCTGCAATTTGTATTTCACTCAGGGGAAAGTCCCAAAAAGTGCCTGCTGCTGTTCCTCCCGGACTAACCACCTGGACCATACCATCCTCTATGATCTTTACGAAAGATTCATCCAGATTCAGATCCTGATAATCATCTTCTGAACTATCAGGAAATAAATTTCCTTCGGAATCTTTTATTTCTTTGGCCAAATACGGTTTATATTCCAGCCCCCGATTTGCCAGAATCGAATAGGCCTGAGCCAGCTGAAGCGGTGTTACCAGTAAATCTCCCTGCCCTATTGCCATATTGACCGTATCTCCCGGGAACCATACGGTATATCCCGGTTGATCTTTAAAATAATCTTTTTTCCATTCTTTATCCGGAACCAATCCCTCATCCTCGTTGGGAAGATCGATCCCGGTTGCCGAACCAAATCCAAAGGTCCTCAGATATTGTTGCAGAAGTTCTTCCGTATTATTATTTTTCAATAGAAGTCCGTATCCTACCTGATAGAAATAGATATCGCAGGAATTTTTAATGGCCCCTCTGATATCGAGACTGCCATGTCCACCTCTCTGCCAGCAATATTTTGGAAAATCCGGTCCTAATCCATACCACACTCCAGCACAGGTGAACCTGCTGTACTCGCTGATAATCCCCTCTGTAAGTCCTGCATACGCGGGAACTATTTTTATTGCCGAACCGGGAGGAAAAGACATAACGGCTCTATTTAAAAGAGGGGAATGATTTTCCGGATCCTCTAATTCAGCATATTCAGCCTGCGATATCCCTCCTACGAACAGTTCGGGGTTATATGTTGGATAACTCGCCATGGCCAGTACCTGACCGTTTCTTGTGTCCAGTACCACAACCGCTCCTCCTGGTACTTTATAATACTCATCCGTATTGGTGATTTTCTTCTGTCTCACCTCAAGTATGGATTGATAAAGAGCTTCTTCTACGAATCTCTGCAAATCTATATCAATTGTCAAATACAGATCGTTCCCGCTGATAGGATCTGTTTCTTCCAGTATGTTTACCGGTCTCCCCAGAGGATCGACTTCATATATTATTTTACCTTTTTTACCCGTAAGCAGACTCTCGTAAGCCTCTTCCAGTCCGGTCAGTCCGATCTGATCCCCGCCCTCATAATCCATATATACTTCCGACTGCAGCCTTTCTTCATCGATTTCTCCTGTATATCCCAGCAGATGTGATGCAAGAAAACCAAAATCATACTCCCTGAGATATAAGTCGATTACTTCCACTCCCGGTAATTTATCGCTGTTTTCTTTAAGATAGATCATCGTAGCGGTATCAATATCCTGTTTTAAAATCAATCTATCCGTATAAGGTAAATTGCTCTTCTCCACCTTCTCCTTTATTTTTTCATATGATATATTTAAACACTCGCTTAAAATCCTCATCACGTCTTCATTTTCTGAAACAATAAGAGGTTCTATGGCCACGGCTTTTACAGGAACGCTTTTAACCAGCAGTTTTCCGTTACGGTCATATATATTTCCCCTCGGGGCCGATACGGTTTTTTCTCTGCTTATATTTTCCGATGCCAGCTCAGCATAAAGTCCGCCGCTCATTATCTGTAAAAAATAAAGCCTCAATATAAGCACTACCGCGAGTATTGCCAGTAAATAAAGTACTATTCTAAATCTTATTTTTATATTTAAACCCAAATTCGGTCTCCCTTGCCATTCCCGAACTTATACTTATAACAGGAAAAATAATAAACATTAAAACTATATTTAAAACCGGCTTTGTTGTAAGTTCCAATCCCATTTGCATCCAGTTGCTGCTGAAATTAAACAAATAACGGATCAGGCTTACTATAATTATATTGATTTCAGTGACCAGAAAAACGATGAATGAATATGTCAAATACTTTAATTTAAAACCCGAGGTAATAAGTTTTGATACTATGAAGGCATTTAACGAATAAATGAGAGCGCTTACTCCAATAATATCTCCTATCAAAAGATCCAGCATCATTCCTGCAGCAAATCCAAATAAAATTCCCCAGAATGTACCGTCAAAAATAACAACTGCTATTATGACCACCATGACCAGATCGAAATTTATCGAAAATGTCTTAATATATTCAAAAAAAACTATTTGAAGCAACAGGCAGATTATAAGTATGAAGAAATGCAAAAATTTATAAAAAATTTTCATGATTATAAATAATGTCTACTGCTTTATGATCAGAACATATTCTATTTTTTTAAAATCCGCAAAAGGTTCGACCTCAATTGTTTTATATGGATCACCGGGATTTTCGTTCACTTTACTTACCCGCCCTATCAGTATTTCACCCGGTAAATTTCCATATTCGGATGTAATTATTATATCCCCCTTAAACACCGATTCTTCGCTTGAAATGTAATTTAAAGTGACTTTCCTGTCCTGGCTGCCCTGGATGATTCCGAGTTTTCTCGAAGAAAGTATTCTCACTCCGATATTGCTCCGGGGATCATCTATGATGCGTACATTGCATGAATTATTACCGGCAAGTATTACCACTCCGATAAGTCCATCTTCATTAATCACTCCCATTCCCTCCAGTACCCCATCGCTTTTTCCGGCATTTAAAATGATTTCAGATTGCCATTTACTTTCAGAATATCCTATTACTCTGGCAGTTATGGTCTCATAGTCTTCTCTCAGTTTTACTCCCAGCAACTTTCTCAGCGAATCATTTTCCACTTTAATGTTTATATCTTCGCTGTATTTTTGTCTTAAGAGAGAATTTTCCTCCTGAAGGTCCAGATATTTCTGCCTCAGGTTTATATAGTCTCTTATTGAATTTATAAAGCGGGTGAACGGACTGATGAAAGAATGAAACTTCTCCTGAATGGGCTTGAAAAAATCAACGGTCCTGGTCTTGATATTTTTGATAAAATCGGATTCTTTAAAACTTGCGGTTATAATTATCAGACATAAAACAATTATTATGGCAAGAACGATATAGTTTCTGAATCTTCTGTTTAATGTGACCATCGGTTAATATTATAGATTGAATTTAAAACAGTTATTTCGAATATTTGAGGTATTTTTTTAGAGTGTTAAAATCTTCGACGCATTTTCCTGCCCCGATAGCTACTGCTGCCATAGGATCTTCGGCCATATAAACGGGGCAATGTGTCTCCCTGCTTATTCTTTCTGTTAATCCTTTGAGCAATGATCCGCCCCCCGCCATAAAAATACCTCTCTTCATTATATCCGAAGAAAGTTCAGGGGGTGTGACATCAAGTACCTCCACAATTGCATTGACAATATCACTTAATACTTTTTCCAGTGCTTTTCTTATCTGCTGACTGGTAATAATAATTGTTTTAGGAAGCCCGGTCACCAGATCTCTTCCGTTTATTTCCATTTTTTCTTCATTTTCCAGAGGGAACGCAGATCCTATCTCTATCTTTACTTTCTCCGCGGTACTTTCACCTAAAAACAGATTATGTTCTTTTTTCAGATAATATATTATGGCTTCATCCATTTCATCCCCGCCAATACGCAGTGATTGGCTGACGACTATTCCTCCCAGCGATATAACAGCCACCTCGGAAGTCCCTCCACCAATATCTATGATCATGCTGCCCTTTGGTTCATCTATGGGTAAACCTGAGCCTATAGCCGCAGCCAGAGGTTCCTCTATTATATAAGCAGCTCTCGCTCCGGCCTGCTCCGCAGTTTCGATAACTGCTTTCTTCTCAACCGGAGTGATCCCGGAGGGAACACAAATAACAATCCTGGGTCTGGCAAAAGCGACATTTTTGTGAATTTTTTGTATAAAATACCGGAGCATTTTTTCCGTTGTTTCAAAATCCGCAATCACCCCGTCTTTTAAGGGTCTGATTGCAACGATATTATCCGGGGTTCTTCCCACCATCCTCTTGGCTTCTTTGCCTACCGCCAGTATTTTCTTGCGCTCCCTGTCGATTGCCACTATGGATGGCTCGTCAAGAACTATTCCCTTACCCTTAACATATACCAGCGTATAAGCCGTTCCAAGATCTATGCCCATATCCCTGCCAACTACGTTTAAGAAAAAATCAAACATATTAAATACACTGACTCCTTAATTTAACTTAAAATATTAAATTTAAACTTCCCTGCCAGATCCGCAAATTTTTTAACCGGGAATCCTGCTATGTTATAAAAACAACCATTTATTCTCTCCACGAGCAGACTTCCGAATCCAAATATATTATAAGCTCCCGCTTTATCAAGCACATCTTCCCTGTCTGTATAAGCTTTGATATCTTCTTCCGTAAGCTTTCTGAATCTGACTTTAGTCGTTTCGGTATCAAAATAATACTTGCCGGATATGCTATCCAGAACACAAACTCCGCTTACCACCCGATGGATCCTGCCTGAAAAAATATTTAAAAACTCAATTGCCTGTTCAATATTTGCCGGTTTGCCCATGTATCTATTATTCATATGTATAATAGTATCGAAACCGGCAATAAGAAATCCTTTCCCGTAATACGGATCCTGCTTCGTCAGGCTTTGTTCTTTTATATAATTATAAACATTTTTGGCTTTAATGATACTATTGCTGATTACGGTATGGTAGGGATTTTTATACTGCTTCTCTTCACAATTTTTTGGCTCGATTACACCAAAATCCAGCTTTAATAGCTTCAGTATTTCCTTCCTTCTCGGAGAAGCAGAAGCTAAAATAATTTTTTTACTACGATCTTCTTCTTCCAACATCCGCTAATAAAAAAGCTATAAGTAACCCTATGATGGCACCAAGTGTAATATTTATATGAATGCCAAAACTTATATCGATTAAATATAAATTAAGGCTTAGAGAGTCAGTGCCTACTTTTAATCCCTTATCCAAAATCGGAACGATATCTTTAAGGACATGGCCCAAAATAGCTCCTATTATGCCTCCAGCCAATACTATTAAAAAAACTATTTTCCCTCTTCTTTTACCCATTCGCCACCTTTAAGATTTTTTACCATTTACTCTGACCAAAAAATAATTCTATTTCTCTCCGCGCATTTTCCATGGAATCCGAACCATGAATTACATTTACAGTAATATCATCGCCAAAATCACCTCTGATGGTCCCTCTTTCCGCCTTTCTGGGATCAGTCGGTCCAATAAGTCCCCTTACTCTGGCAATTGCGTTTTCACCGCTTATTACCATTGCTACTACGGGACCCGACGTTATATACTCTATCAATATATCAAAAAAACTTTTATCTTTATGATCCTGGTAATGCCTGTGTGCAAGTTCCCTGCTAATTCTTAACATTTTTAACTTTTCAATGTTAAGATCCTCTTTTTCAAAACGGGATATGATCTCTCCGATTACTTTTTTCCTCACTCCATCCGGTTTGACTACGACAAGGCTTTTTTCGATATTATTATCGATTTCACCCCGGATGTCACTTTTTCCAGAATTCCCGCATCCGCTCATTAAAAATCTCCCATTAATTTATTGTGTATTTCTGCAATAGGGACAAACTTTCCAGTTTAAATTTAAAGGTTTACCGCAACTGATACAGGAACTTTTTAATTTTTTTCTGCAGTAAGGGCAAATCAAAAAATCGTCCTTCACGGGATTCCCGCAGGCGGGGCAGCTGAATCCCTCGCTATCAAGAAGCGTTTCCATTCTTTCTATTTCGAGGTCCCTTTCTGTTACATCATCTATAAACTCAGGGGGTCTTAATATCAAATAAAGTATCAATCCCAAAAAATTCAGTATCAATACAACAAGTGCCCAGAAAATAGCAGAGGCCTGACTTTCGACCCGGAGTTTCGCATCTCTGTAGGTCCAATAAACAAAAGCAAGCCAGACAATAATCAAAATAAAAATCAATCCGTAATACAGATATCTCCATATCGGATTTTTAAAAAAAGCCATAATATCATTGAAATATCCAAATAAATCCATCTATCCTCCAGGTTAAAGTTTATATTTTGCCCTCTCTAAATTAGTTATTGAACCAGTAATGCATATAATATCATTTATAGCGGAAATTTTTAAAGCAAATTTTATGGAATTTTCTATAGTATCTATTTTATATACTCCGGCAGGCCGGTGAATCTTATTTTTTAACAATTTTATTTTTCCTTTTACCACTTTTTCAAGCTGATCAGCGCTAAGGCTTCTGGTATTCTGACTTGAAGTTAAAATCAAAATATCGCTTACACTGATTATCCCCCCGACCATACTTTCATAATCTTTATCCGCCAGGACAGCAAAAATTATTATTTTTTTTCTTTCTCCAAAATAATAGGAGATGTTTTTAATGAAATTATCTGTTCCTTCGGGATTATGACCGGCATCCAGGATTACCATGGGCCTTTCTCTGATAATTTCGAATCTTCCTTTTACCCTGATACCGGATATGCCCTTTCTTAATCTTTCTTCATTTATTTTCTCCCCTCCGGTTCCCAGATAAAGTTCTGCAAGGATTACCGCCAGTGAAAGGTTCATGGGCTGATACTGGCCGAGAAGCGGCAATGCCAGATTTTTATAAGTGCTGTTTACTCCTTTGATGTCCAGGGACCATCCATTCAGCCCCAGACTTACCTTCTTTTGTATATGAAAATCTTTTCCATATAAGAAAAGTCCGGAACCGGTCTTTTCTACTTTTCCAGTTAAAATCTCCAGGACCTCTTTATTGCTGCTTGTGGTTGCAACCAGTGCCTTTTCTTTTATTACCTCTACTTTCTCCAGGGTTATATCCCTTATTGTCCTGCCCAGTATTTCCGTATGTTCAAGGCTCACACCTGTAAGTCCCACAACCTTTGAATCAGCGATATTTGTGGCATCCCATCTTCCTCCCATTCCTGCTTCGAGAACCATAACTTCGATACTTTCATTCTCAGCCAATTTGAATACCATTGCAGATATTATCTCGAACTGGGTAACCGGACCGCCCAGATCCATCCTGTTTACTTCCAGGATTGCGGGATATATCTCATTAAAGACTCCGGTAAATTTTTTCTCCGAAAGATTCCTGCCGTTTACCCACATTCTCTCCGTATAACTATCAATATGGGGAGAAATGTGATAACCGGTATGAATGCCGTGGCTTTTTAATATTGCAGCAGTCATTTTAGTAGTGGAAGTCTTACCATTGGTCCCTACGATATGAATAAAGTCGGTCTTTTTTTGAGGATCACCAAGAAGCTCGAGTATCTTTTGTATTCTGACAAGATTTGTTTTTATTCCGAAAATAAGGCAACTGTCGAGATATTTGTTTACTTGCCCGTAGTTCACTATTTCTCGCTTTGGTTAACGTTATATTATTCGCTTATGTCCTTTATCCTGTTTAATTGATCTTTCAGTACTTCGAGGAGTTTTTCTGCCCGGTCAAGATTATTTTTTTGTTTTTGGATTATTTCCTGTGGTGCCTTATGTAAGAAATCGGTATTTGATAACTTTTTTTTACTTTTTTCGATATCAAGATTCACTTTTTTGATCCGGTCCCCTGCTCTTTTCTTTTCAGATTCTACATCTATCGCATCGGCAATATTGATGAATATATCCACATTTGCCGCGGCAGCTTTTATATACCCCTTTTTACCTGTAAAATCCTTAAACTCGAGTTCCCCTGTTTTCGCCAGGCTGCATATATATTCGCTGTTTTCTTCCAGTACGGCCTTACTTCTATCTTCACTCGCCATAAGGCTTATATTGATTCTGCTGGACGGATTTATTTTAAACTCGGACCTTATTTTTCTTATCTCGCCTATGACATCAAATAGTATTTTTATTTCATCTTCGATATGCTGATCGATTCTTGCTCGTTCGGGTTCCGGAAAGCTCTCTACCATTATACTTTCACCGCTGTGTGGAATATTCTGCCAGATCTGTTCGGTTATAAAAGGCATAAACGGATGAAGAAGCTTAAGATATTTTTCAAGGACATACCACAATATAAATAAAGCATTTTTTTTCTTACCGCTATTTTTTGGAGAGTAGATCTTAACCTTTGCGGACTCTATGTACCAGTCACAATAATCATTCCAGAGAAAAGTATTAAGTATCCGTGAAGCAAAAGAAAAATTATATTTTTCCAGATATTTTTCAATCCCCCTTATTACCCTGTTTAACCTGGAGAGTATCCATCTGTCCCATAGATCCGGATTTAACCGGCTGATATCGATATCAGCTATATCTTCGTCATTTAAATTTGTTATTACGAATTTCGATGCATTCCATAATTTATTTGCAAAATTTCTTACTCCTTCTATCTTCTCATCGCCCATACTCAGGTTTCTTCCCGGGGTGGTCAGAGAAGTAAGGGTAAATCTCAGGACGTCGGCTCCTTTTTGATTGATCAAGTCCACAGGATCCACCGCATTGCCTTTGGATTTGCTCATTTTCTGACCAAATACGTCGTTTACCAGAGGATTTATAAAAACTTCTCCGAAAGGAATATCCTTCCTGAAATAAAGACTCATCATGATCATTCTCGCAACCCAGAAAAAGATAATATCATGAGCAGTAATGAGAGCATCTGTCGGAAAAAAATATCTAAGATCCTCTGTTTCTTCCGGCCAGCCAAAAGCCGCAAATGGCCACAGGCAGGAACTGAACCATGTATCGAGAACATCCTGATCCTGTTCCATACTGCTGCAGCCGCATTTGGGACAACTCTCAGGTTTACCCTCGCTTACTATCATTTCATTGCAATCCCTGCAATACCATACCGGAATCTGGTGCCCCCACCACAACTGACGGGATATGCACCAGTCCCTGATATTTTCCATCCAGTTAAAATATAGTTTCTCCCATTTTTTTGGTATTATTTTTACCTTTCCTTCTTTAACCACACGGATTGCCGGACCAGCCAGTTCTTTCATAGACATGAACCACTGCATCGAGATCCTTGGCTCCACCACGGTATTGCACCTGCAGCAAGTTCCAACCTGGGAATCGTGATCTTTTTTGCCCAGGAGGCAGCCCTGTTCTTCCAGATCCTGCAGGATCTTTTGTCTTGCGGAATTACGTTCCAGGCCTTCATATTTTCCTGCATTTGGATTCAGGGTAGCATCTTCGTTGAAGATATTGATTTCTTCAAGTTTATGTCTTTTTCCTATTTCAAAATCATTGGGATCATGGGCCGGAGTGACCTTAACGGCTCCGCTTCCGAATTCCATATCGACAAAATCATCTTCAATCAGGGGAATTTTTCTTCCCACTAAAGGAAGATAAACGGTTCTGCCCTTATATTTTTTATACCTCCGGTCACCGGGATTCACAACAACTGCAGTATCACCGAGCATCGTCTCGGGTCTTGTAGTCGAAACAACTATATATTCGCTGTCACAGGGTTTACCGGTCTCAGGATCGATCAGGGGATACTTTATATCCCATAAATTACCCTTTTTTACCACATGTTCTACTTCGATATCCGAAATCGCGGTCCTGCACCTGGGACACCAGTTGACCATGTAATTTCCCCTGTAAATCAAACCTTTTTCGTAGAGGACAACGAACTCTTTTGTCACTGCCTTGCTGTACTCTCTGTCGAAGGTAAACCTTTCCCTGTCCCAATCGCATGAACAGCCCAGTGACTTCAATTGATCTATGATCCGGCTTCCATACTTTTCTTTCCAGTGCCATACTTCTTCTACGAACTTTTTTCTTCCCAGTTGAAATCTGTCCGTATTTCTTTCTTTCAGGGCCCTTTCAACAACATTCTGGGTAGCTATACCCGCATGATCTATCCCCGGTACCCAGGTCGCATTGAACCCCTTCATCCTTTTATATCTTACGATTACATCCTGAAGAGTATTATTCAGAGCATGGCCGATATGGAGATAACCGGTTACATTGGGAGGAGGAATTACCATGCTGAATGGGACTTTTGATTTATCGATTTTTGCAGAAAAATATTTATTTTCTAACCAGTAACGGTAGATTTTCTGTTCAAATGCCGAAGGATTGAATTTATCCTTGATCTCATCGAACATTTTAGGCTGATTTTTCCTCATCTTTCAAAAAAACTTTATTGTTTGATCTACCGATTATCTCGGGTTCGGTTTTATTCTCTACAACCTCTCTGGTTATGATACATTTTCTTATATCGTTACGCTGGGGTATCTCAAACATTATATTAAGCATTATTTCTTCCATAATGGCCCTCAGTCCTCTTGCTCCTGTTCCTCTTTTCAGGGCCCGCCCTGAAATCTCTCTCAGGGCATCTTTTGTAAACTCCAGTTCGACCTTATCCATCCTGAACATCTTTACGTATTGCCTTACCAGAGAATTTTTAGGTTCGACCAGAATTTTAATGAGATCGCTCTCAGTAAGATTGGAGAGCGTGCTTACAACTGGCAGCCTCCCGATCAGTTCCGGTATAAGACCGTATTTTAATAGATCTTCCGGCATTGTCAGGGGGAGAAGCTTATCGATCTTTTCGACTTTGGCAGGAGTTTTTCTTGAAATAAATCCTACGCTGCTTTCATTGATTCTTTTTTCTATTATCTTTTCCAAACCGCTGAAAGAACCTCCGCATATAAAAAGAATATTACTGGTATTGATCTGTATAAAATCCTGATGAGGATGTTTTCTCCCTCCCTGCGGAGGAACATTGGCTTCGGTTCCCTCCAGAATCTTAAGAAGCGCCTGCTGCACCCCTTCGCCTGATACATCACGCGTAATAGAGGGATTTTCGGATTTACGGCTGATCTTATCAATCTCATCCAGATAGATTATACCGGTTTCAGCTCTTTTGATATCAAAATCTGCAGCCTGTATCAGTCTAAGCAATATATTTTCCACATCTTCTCCGACATAACCCGCCTCGGTAAGTGCGGTCGCATCTGCGATGCAAAATGGGACATTTAATATCCTTGCAAGGGTCTGGGCAAGAAGAGTCTTACCGCAGCCGGTTGGACCAATGAGCAAAATATTGCTTTTCTGGATCTCTATGTCATCTTCACTCAGGCTGCCTTCATATTTTACTCTTTTATAATGATTATACACTGCTACGGAAAGGACCTTTTTCGCCCTTTCCTGGCCTATTACATACTCGTTCAATATCGAATATATTTCTTTTGGTTTGGGAAGATCCTTGAAGTCGACTTCCCTTTGTTCTTTTAATTCTTCATCTATGATCTCGTTACACAGATCCACACATTCATTGCAAACATAAACCCCCGGACCCGCAATCAATTTTTTTACCTGATTCTGGGATTTACCGCAAAAAGAACATTTTAAAAAATCACTTTTTTTTCCATCATTTGTTGACAAGTTTATGCACTCCTTAGCGTTATTATTTTTTATATATGACTTCGTCCACTATGCCGTATTTTTTGGCATCCTCTGCATTCAATATAAAGTCTCTTTCGGTGTCCTTCTCTACCTTTTTTACTTCCTGGCCGGTATGTTTTGCTATTATTTCATTTAATAGAGAACGAATTCTTACCATTTCTTTTGCATGGATTTCCACATCGATTGTGGTTCCGGAAACACCTCCGGATGGCTGGTGAAGCATGACTCTCGAATTAGGCAGTGAAAATCTTTTACCTTTTGCTCCTGCCAGAAGCAGTACCGCAGCGGCGCTTGCAGCCTGGCCTATGCATATGGTTGATACCGGTGATTTTATGAACTGCATGGTATCATAAACCGCAAGAGCGGATGTCACAATCCCACCCGGGCTGTTTATATACAGCTGAATATCTTTTTCCGGGTCCTCAGCTTCCAGATGCAGCATCTGTGCCATTACCAGATTTGCGACATTATCATCTATTGCCACTCCCAGAAAAATTATTCTCTCCTTGAGTAAGCGTGAGTAAATATCGAAAGAGCGTTCCCCTCTGCTGGTCTGTTCAATCACCATCGGAATTAAATAATCATTAGACATTTCATTCATCTCTCTTTCTAATTATTTTGAGCCAGGAGTCCAGAGCTTCTTTGCTCTTTTTTCGTCTCCTGTCTTATCTTTATCAGGTGTCCATATCTCCTCTGTATCTTTGCCACCTGTGCTTTTTTCTTCTACCACCCGGGCACTGGCTATCAGTAAATCTATTATTTTTCTTCGCCTGATATTCTCGACAATGGTCCTCTGCCCTTCGGGATTTTCAAAAAATTCCTTTACCTTTTTGATGTCTTCCTCTTTTTTACATCTGCCGATAATATTATCTTTCTCTTTTTTAATCTCTTCTTCGGAAGGTTCTATATTCTTCTTTTCTGCTTTTTCCAATGCCCTGAAGATCAGGTATTCTTTTATTTCTCTGGCAGCTTTCTCCTTTATTTCTTCCTTAAATTTGTCTTCTGTAATATTTATGGCTCTGAGATAATTATCCCTGCTTACTTTCTGTCTTTTTAAATCCTCATCGATCTCCTCGTTTATCTGCTTTATCCGGTTAGTTACCATGACATCAGGAACTCTGGTCTTCATATTATCCACTATATGATTGAGGATTTCTTCAATTATCTTTGCCCTTCTAAAACTTTCTTTCTGCTCGACCAGCTTCTTTTTGATATTATCCTTAAAATCATCGGCATCTTTAAAATCACCCAGACTCTTTAAAAATTCCTCATTTATTTCAGGCAGTACTTTCCTCTTTATCTCCTTTATAAAAATACTAAAATTTGCCTCTTTGCCTGCAAGGCCGGTATTTTTGATATTGTTCGGCAGTGTAAGGACTTCATTTTTCTTTTCACCTTTTTTCATTCCGATAAGGGAATCCTCAAATTTTGCGAACAATGTATTAGAACCGACTTCCAGAAGATAATCTTCAGCATTGCCACCTTCAAATGCTTTTCCTTCGATTTCGCCACTGAAATCCAGGGTGACATAATCGCCTTTTGATACTGGTTTGCCGTCTTCGACAGATTCGAGTGATGCAAAATTATTTCTTATATTATTTATCTGCCTTTCCAGTTCTTCATCGGACACATCAGTCGAGATACTCGAAACTTTTACTCCTTTATATGACGGTAATTCTACTTCAGGTTCCAGTTCCACTTCCATCTCGAATCCCAGAGGTAAATCCTCGGATAACTGATTGATTTTTATTCTTGGGTAATCAATCGGCATCAGTTTGGACTGCGTTATTATGTCAGGATATAGTTCTGAAATCGAAAGACTGGCTGCCTCATTTAATACGTATTGTTTACCGAATTTTACATCTATTACCTGATAAGGAATCTTTCCTTTCCTGAAACCGGGAATATTTGCTTTATCGGATATATTCTTATAAGCTTTACCGATATTTTTCTTTAAATAGTTATTTGTAATCTCTATTTCTAATTTAACCTTGTTTAAGTCGATTTTTTTCTGACTTTTTATCTTGTAACTCAATAAAATTCCCCCTCAAATACTACAAATAAAATTAACCCAGTTTCACATTAAGACACATATTATAATAGAAAATAAATAAAATACAAACCAGGGTACTCGTTGCAAAAAAGTTCTTTAACCTTCATATCTATCGTCTGTTTTCCGGTTTCTGCATATTATGAACTATATATAATTTTTATAATTTTTATATATTATAATTTGATATATTGATAAAACATTATTCTATATTTTTAAAATTGATATTTGTATACATTTTTACATTTTGTTTGTTTTATAAGAGTGGGAATAAATACCTATCAAGATTTATTTCAGTGAGCGGATGGTGAGGAATGGGCGCAGAACCCCTTGAAGAGGTCCTGATAAATGAGATGAAGATTGTGTTTAGGTCCCTTATCAAAATGGGTGTTACGAAAGAAGACACGGAAGATATTGTTCAGAATACACTTTATAAAGCATTGAAATATATCGATTCTATAGAAGTTGGAGCAGCCAGAGCATGGCTTTTCCGTGTAGCTTTTAATGAATTTTATAATTTATGCAGGAAAAATAAGAAAAATGTATCCATAAACCTGAGTGATATAGATATTACGGATCTTGCAACAGAGAGTTCGGAGGATACTGCAATTATTTCAGAAAAAGTGAAAGATATCAGAAAAACATTAGAAAAATTACAACCAGTATTTAAGGAATTGCTAATCCTGAAGTACATAATAGGTTTTTCGTACCGGGATATCTCGGAGTTTAAAGGATACAGTGAGGAAAAAGTAAAGATCTATCTTTACAGAGCAAGAAAAAAATTCAAAAAGTTATGGGAAAGGAGTGAATTTTAAAATGGAAAAAAAGTCAGAAGATACTAAGAAGGATATGGACAAAATCTTTGATGAGTTCAAAAGTAAGAAGCTCGGCATAGTTGTTAAAAAAGCAAGATGGTGGACCATATTGAAAATTATTGGAATAAGTTTTTTAGTCTTTTGTGTGTTATGTGCCGCCGCTATGGCTGCATCAGATCTTGTAGCTAACTCCATTCATAAATGGGAGAAGGAGACAAACAATTATACACATGAAATTTACAAAATTTCCGCTCCTGATAAATATATAGGAAAAGAGGTATGGGAAACTCGTGGCTATAAAGATAAAATATATTACACCATGTACAAAATTATAGAGGGAAAAGTTATATATACAGGTGAAAAAGAATCCGAATTTGCTATCTATCCCCGCCATGGAATGATTTGTGAAACATGTCCCTCAATTTTGGATCATGATTTTGATTCCAGTTATGCTATAGAGGATCTGGGATACAGGAGATACAATGAGCTCGGCCAGAGGGTGATGGTATTTTTCTATCCTTTCGTAAAATATAACGCCGGCGAGTGTCTGAATGACCTTGATTTACTTGATGATATTGGCAATGACAAGTATATGGAGATGGCGCTTTCATTTGACAGGAAATATACCACAGAAGAAGTTCGAAATATATTGCCTGAGAACATCACAGTAACCTGGTACTGGGTTGACGACCTGAGTGAAAATGAAAAAGAGATGTTGAAGATCCCTCTCAGAAAACAGGAAGAGATGGAATTTCCTGTAGTATTCCCGCCGGTGAAATCTGAATATACAGCCTACGGCATAAAGCTATATTATAATGATGGGAGGGAAATATCCGGATCTACGGCCGTGGAACTGTTTATTAACTCTATTGTAAATAGCAGAGATGAATACCACAAAGGAAATGAATTTGACAGAATATACAACAACATTGTAGGCGATGATGGTAAACTTACACAGGATGATATAAAGATAATGGGAGCAGTAGTCACCGGAGACTCGGAAGGCCTTAAGGCTTTAACAGGATTGCCTTTTATAAAAGCTTCCTCTCTTGGTGTTGTAACCGATAAATATTGAGGGTTTCTAATTAAGGTAAATCATTAAAAAATGACTTAAGAAACGCAGATTCCCTCATTAACACTCGGTCCGTCTTTTCAAGTCCCGAAAATATGCATTCAGCATGTTTTCTACTGTTAGTTTTAAATTTCATTCCAAAAATTGTTTCTTTTCTGGTGCGAGAGAGGGGACTTGAACCCCTATAGGTGTTACCCCACTAGATCCTAAGTCTAGCGCGTCTGCCAGTTCCGCCACTCTCGCAGAGATGGTGAGCCGTACAGGGATCGAACCTGTGACACCCTGATTAAGAGTCAGGTGCTCTACCAGCTGAGCTAACGGCCCATTTAAATATGGTACGCCTGGAGGGATTCGAACCCCCGACGCACGGATTCGAAGTCCGACGCTCTATCCAACTGAGCTACAGGCGCAAGGTTTAAAAAATGGGGTGAGAAACGGGGATCGAACCCGCGACCCCAGGATCCACAATCCTGTGCTCTCCCAGCTGAGCTATTCTCACCATATGTTTAATTAAAATTATACAGCCAATACCAACTTTATGGTACGCTACCTGAATTTATAATGCGATACCCAAATTTCTGGTACGCCAGGAGGGATTTGAACCCCCGACCCACGGATTAGAAATCCGTTGCTCTATCCAGCTGAGCTACTGGCGCACGCAAATATTATAACAAATTAAAATTCATTACTAAAAAATGGAGCGGGAAACGGGCCTCGAACCCGCGACCTTCAGCTTGGAAGGCTGACGCTCTAGCCAACTGAGCTATTCCCGCCCGAAATGGTCGGGGTGAGAGGATTTGAACCTCCGACCCCCTGCTCCCAAAGCAGGTGCGCTAAACCAAACTGCGCTACACCCCGATTTAAAACCGATTCTTTAGCAGAAAAATAATAACATAATTTTATAAATTTACAATAAATCCATATACAGCTTTGAGAGCCTTGCCTCTGTGGCTGATCATATTTTTTTCAACCTGTGTCAACTGGGCCATCGTCTTATTATATCCTGTCGGATTGAAGATACAATCATAACCGAAACCGCCGGTACCTATTTCCTTAAAACCTATAAAACCTTCACAGATGCCCTTCGCCCCGAAGATAAAACCTTTTACCGGATCCCAGAGAACCATGCTGCAGATAAATCTCGCTGACCTCTCCGAAATATCCCCGGCATTTTTCATTTCTTCGAGAAGCTTGTCCCTGTTCTCCTTATCAGCAGCATTTACTCCGGTATATCTTGACGACTTTATTCCCGGCCTGCCTCCTAAAAAATCCACTTCCAGTCCGGAGTCATCGCCAAGAGCGATTTTATTTGTATAAAGAGAAATACCGCGGGCCTTTAACCCTGCATTCTCTGCAAAGCTTTTTCCTTCTTCTTTTATATCCGGAAATCTTTCGAAATCTTCGAAAGTCAGCCACTGCACTTTTCGTAAATTGCTAAAAAATGATTTTATTTCCCGGATCTTTCCATTATTTTTTGAAGCTATAACTATCTGCAATGATAAACACCCATGTGAATAGATGATATAAAAATTATATATCCTGACTCAATATATTTTTTTGAGTTTCTATGATTTCCTTAATACCATCAGTTGCTTTTTCCATCATCTTATCGAAATTTTCTCTGCTGAAAGGAGTGGTCTCTGCAGTAGACTGCACCTCTATGAGTTCGCCTTTAGAATTCATTACTACATTCATATCTACCTGTGCCTTCGAATCTTCTTCAAAGCAGAGATCTACCAGTATCTCCCCATTGACTATGCCCACGCTTATTGCAGCTAAAAAATTTTCTATGGGCATCACCCCTACAATTTTCCTCTCTATTAAAGAGTGCATGCAGTCGAAAAGAGCAACAAAGCTGCCGGTTATCGAGGCGGTCCTTGTCCCGCCATCTGCTTCGATCACGTCGCAATCTATCCAGATGGTTCTTTCGCCAATCTTATTCAAGTCAACCACACTCCTGAGTGACCTGCCAATCAGTCTCTGGATCTCATGAGTCCTTCCATTAATTCTTCCGGTGGTCTGAGCCCGTATGATCCTCTGCGGAGCGGAACCTGGAATCATATCGTATTCGGCCGTGATCCAGCCCGAACCCTTACCTGCCAAAAACCTGGGAACTTTATCTTCCACGGTAGCAGTGCATATGATCCTGGTTTTCCCCATCTCGATAAATACCGAACCGTCACTGTGCGATATATAATTCCTTGTTATTTTTATTTTTCTTATTTCGTCTTTTTTTCTGCCATCTATTCTTTTAATCATTACCGGAAACCTTTCTCTTTAATGACATTTTAAGGTATTTTATTATTTCAGATATCCAATTTTATTTTTATGACTTCCTTTATCTCTTCGCCCAGGAACATATTTCCCACTTCAAAAAATTTGCTTTTTATCCCTGTTTCATAAAAAAATCTTTCGGGCGTTTTCCCTTTATCCGCACATAATCCTCTTTCCTCAAGAATTTCCCTGACATCCTTTGCAGTTTCGACTGCTGAACTTATAACCTTTATCCCATTGCCGCTGCAGGCTAAAATCCTCTTTTCTATCAACGGGAAATGGGTACAGCCCAGTATTAATACATCGATACCGGCGTCGTATAATGGTTTCAGGTAACCTTTGATTACTTTATCAAGACCGCTGCCCTTAAGAATACCTTTCTCTACGAAATCCACAAGCAAAGGAGCCGGAACGGAAAATGTCTTTATGCCCGGATTTATCCTTTCGATTTCATTCGGATATGCATTGCTTTTGACAGTACCCTCGGTTGCAATCACACCGACCCTTTTATTTCTGGTATTGTAAACAGCTGTCCTTGCTCCGGGCTCTATAACCCCTATGATCGGTATATCATACTGCCGCTTCAAATCATCAAGGGCAGCAGCAGTGGAAGTATTGCAGGCAATCACGATAAGTTTGACATCTTTATCGTAAAGGAATCTGGTTATTTTAAAAACTAATTTTTTGACTTCATCCAAATCCCTCGGGCCGTAAGGAAATCTTTTTGTGTCCCCGAAATATATGGTGCTTTCATTGGGAATGGCCTTCATTATTTCCCATAAAACTGTGAGGCCACCGACACCTGAATCAAAAATTCCTATTGCTCTATTGTCCAAATTTACTCTTTCGGAATTATTTATTAAACCCTTTTAGAACTTTAACACCCTGTAAAACTGCAGTAACCATAAAAAATAATTAATCAACCTTAAGGTCTGCAACCAACTAATTATATAATTTTAAAATAAAAATAAGAAATCAGCCGTATCCTGATGCGCTTAATTAACATTCTGGCCTTTAAAGATCTTATTTATCTGCCTCGCAAAGGTAATATATCCAACCATCTTCATTTAACTTTTCTTCATTCCCGGTATTAGTACCGTTTCTGGAATAAGTGGTTATATTTTTAAAACCGGCATCTTCCAATTGCCTTATCTGTTCGGCTCTGGTTATATAATAGACACTTGCCTTTCCATTAAGTGAATTATCATATATCAAGCCCCTCTGCTTTTCCTTTAAATGTTGAACAAAATCTTTACTGCGAAGGTTTCTATTTAAAATATTCAAGCGAAGTTTTTTAAATCCGGATTTAATACTGCTGCCAAGTAACCTTATAAAATCCCTGGAACCATTTTTTTTATCTGTGCCCATTCCGCCCGATTTAAAGTTAAAGAGATCCGAAAGATTTTCCCAGTTTAAATTGTGCGAAGAAAAATAGAGATATCCATTACTTCTGAGTACCCTTTTTATTTCTTTTAGAGCTGCAAACCTATCTTCATGGCTGAAGCTGTCTATTCCATTATAGCTGAACAGCACGAAATCAAACATATTGCTTCCAAACATGTTCATCGATCTTACATCGCTCTCCATAAACGAGTATTTACCTCTATATTTGACCCTGCATCTGGTTATCATATTAGGTGCATAGTCCGCTCCTATGTAACTTTTTACCAGAGGAGCGAAATATTTAGTGGTGCGTCCTCCTCCGACTCCCATATCGAGCATATCCATTTTTTTGAACCTGCTGCCAAATTTTTTAATTATGGCAGATTCGGCGCCCTCAAGGTAATCCCTTTTTGCATATTCATCGGAAATAGATTCCGAATTATATAATATTTTATGATCAAGCAATTTAATTGTACCTTTTTTCCCGGTTATGATATTTTCCGACTATGATATTTAAAACTAAAGCAAAATTCATAATATTATAGCAGATAGGTTTAAAATATTAATAGGAAATCGAGTTATATAACACCCGGGGTAATAAATTCTCTTCTGATAATTTCTAAAATTTTAATTCTTTTTTAATAGCGCCATAAAACCTGTCCTTCGCCATGCGTTCAATCCAGGGTTCGTGTCCGCATTTTTCCAGAATGATAAAGTGGAAATTTTTTATGATGCGCAAAAGAGGTTTCAGGACTCCCTGAAAGGGGTGCGGGTCATAATCACCGTGAATAGCCACTACCGGACAACTGATTTGTTTTCCCATCTTTAATAATTTCCCGCTGGATCTGAGGTTCTCCACTTCCTTCCATACATACCTGTATATATGATACCGATATTCCAGGATTTCATTCTTATAAGGCAAAGGATTATATGAATCGGATTTAAATAAAAGTTTTCCAAAGCGTGATATTAAAATATTCTTTTCTTTATCTTCGATTAAATGATTATTCAAGTTTTCTATCAAATCCTGCATTTCTATTCTTTCTTCCTTATCAAGGCGGTTTAGCCTTGTTTTCATAATCTTCTCTGCATATTTCTGCTCGAATACAGCACTTCCCACAAGTATGAGTTTCTTCACCATTCGAGGATATTTTGCAGTAAAAATGAATCCGAGCATTGCTCCCCAGGACCAGCCAATTAAAGTGACAGGCGGATCTCCATTTTTTGCAAGGATGTAATATAATTCATTAACCTGTTCTTCAATGGATGATTTTGTTTGGAGTGGTTCCAGGACACCCCAATACGAGGATAATTCTCTCGCCACCGGAGCCATTTCACCTGGTGCTCCTGGTCCGCCATGTAATAGTGCGATACTAAAAGGAGGTTTTCCGTATTTTCTTAGATTTTTTTTATTCATAATGAAGTTCAATTTATATATACGATATTATATTCCAGGCTCTTTCTTTAGATCTTCTGAAATTATTATTTTATCCTGTTTATCCTTTAACCTATCCAGAGCAATCTGATAATCTGTATATTCATCCAAATACTGTTCCAATGCAGACTTTATTATAGAACTTTTTTTTCTTCTAATCTCAAGGGATAAATCGTCCAGTTTTTCCGATACTTCTTCAGGCGACCTTATGGCAATGATCTTAGACATATTAAACTCCTTTGTATTCTTTGTATTACAAAGAATACATTATTTTCTTGTTAAGATATAGCAGGCATTAAATGATTTTGTAGTTCTCTTTTATATGGACATAAAATTTATAGTTATTATATGGTGGAGGCGGCGGGAATCGAACCCGCGTCCGAAGACATTGACACTTAAACGCCTACAAGCTTATTCCACATTTTAAGTCTCACTTTTTTGCTCGCATGGACACGATCAAAAAAGCCAGCCCGCTTTAAATTTCCTCCGGTACTACCGCAGACATATCATACCGGAGTATCCTGCTAACCGGCGCCTGTTGAAAAGCGCAGGAAACCTTTCACAGACGTAGCAGCTTAAATTAGGCTGCTAATGCTAATTTATTATTATTAGCTTTTATGTTTATTTTCAGTTATTTACGAGTTCTGATACTCGGCTTGCAATTTAAGCTCAACCTGTCCCCGTCGAATCCAGGTCGCCCCCTTATTTTAGCGTGGGAATTAACTCCGGATTAAGTGCGGAGGTTATTTTACATCAAAATCAATATTTTTTCAAAGCCCTCTTCATTTCGATCTTATGTTCTCTTTCCTGAATATCCTGCCGCTTATCTCTTCCGGCTTTGCCTTTAACCAGTGCCAGTTCGATCTTGACCCTGTTTTTGATCATATATACTCTTAAGGGAACAAGGGTCAGGCTCCTGTCAGTCAACTTACCTTCTATTTTATCGATCTCCCTCCGGTGCATAAGAAGTCTTCTGGTCCTGGTGGGATTTATATCCCCGATTCTGCTTTTACTGTATGGAGATATATGCATATTGTAAAGAAATAGCTGACTGTCCCTTATTCTGCTGTAACTATCCCTCAGGTTCACTCTGTGATCACGTATAGACTTGACTTCGCAGCCTTCCAGTGCTATTCCCGCCTCATACGTGTTTAAAATAAAAAAATCCCTGAATGCTTTTTTATTCAGGGCTATTATCATTTTATTCTCTTCGTAACTATTTTTCTTTTTTGGTTTTTTCATTCAATCTCACTTATAAGAATATTAAGTTCCTCGATAGCTCTGGCTAATTGAACATCTTCGGTGTCATCCTCTTTTAGCTCGATCATTATATCAGGTTTTACCCCTACCCCTTCCACGGATGCTCCTGAAGGTAAAAAATATTTTGCAGTCGTAAATTTGATTCCCGAGCCGTCCGAAAGCTCATAAAGTCCCTGAATGACACCCTTGCCATAGCTTGTCTCTCCAACCAGAGTGGCTCTGCCACTATCTTTTAATGCACCCGCAACAAGTTCGGAAGCACTCGCTGAAAAGCTGTTTATCAATACTACCAGTGGAATCTCGGTATATTTTCCTTCTCTTGCTACAAACTCGTCGGTCCTTACTTTATTATCGTTTCTTCCCTCAATAGTTGAAATTATGCCTTCGTTTATAAATAAATCACAAACCTCGATTGCATCATCCCATGTACCGCCGGGATTATTTCGAAGGTCCAGTATCAGACCACTGGCACCATCATCAATCAGTTTTTGAATCTCTTTATCAAGCTGTGTGGCCCCATTGACCTGGAAGTCGTAATACCATACATAGCCTATGTCTCCTTCAAAAATATCGGAAATCAGATTGGGAATATAAAATCTCGCTCTGGTGACATCGGTTTCCAATATTTTGTCCTCGGAAGGTCTGAAGATCTTCAAACTTACTCCGGTTCCTTCTTTACCTTTAATCATAGCCACTACATTTTCAAGTTCCATATCTTTTATTTCTATATCATCTACTTCGACTATAATATCTCCTTCCATGATGCCCGCTCCATAAGCAGGTGCATCCTCAAGTATTCTTATTACCAGAACCTGCCCTTCTTCATTAAGCGTTACCACGACTCCTATGCCGCTTGTAGTGCCGCTGTAGGCTTCCATTATCTTGCTATATTCTTCAGCTGTGAAATATTCTGCATATCTATCATCAAGAACCGAAAGCATACCCTCCAGGCCTGCTTCGACTATTGCCCTGTTGCTTTTTTCTACCAGTGAATTAGCGGAAATAAGCTTCCATACTTCTTTAAAAGCATCTAAATTGAATGTATCATCAACTGCTGAAGTATCACTTCGGTCAGTATTTAATAAATCTCCCTTAAGAGAATCAAAATTGATTCCTACCCATAGTCCGGTGGAGAAAACAAAAATAATAACAATAACCGAGATTACCGCTATCAAGATATTCTTTTTCATAACATTATCATCCTGTCCGTTAACATTAAGTATTTAAATTATTATTGTAAATAAGCATATGGATTCTGAGGAGTCCCGTTTATCCTGACCTCGAAGTGCAAATGCGGTCCTGTGGCTAATCCAGTGGAACCAACCAGTCCTATCACCTGTCCCCTCTGTACCATTTGACCCGCAGAAACATTGAAGCTGGAAAGATGCGCATAATAGGTAGCAAAACCTCCTCCATGATAAAGTATAATATAATAACCATATCCGCTGGAATAGGCAGCCTGTACCACCTGACCCCCATCCGCTGCTTTTACCAGGGTCCCATAGGAAGCTGCGATGTCTATTCCTGAATGAAACCTGTTGTAACCAAGTATGGGATGGTATCTCGTTCCGAAACCGGACGTCACTCTGCCGGCCACGGGCCATGCGAATTTTCCCGAAGGAGCGGACCCGTACTTGTAGCTCTCGAGTATTCTTGTAACCTCGGCTTCCTGTATCTCGAGCTGCTTATCCATCTGTATAAGAGCATTTTTATTGGCAGTAGCTTTATGAAGCAAATCTTGCTTTTCATCATATATTCCATTTATCTCACTGGCTTTCTCCTCAGCCTGAGCGACCAGTTTTTCAACTTTCGATTTATATTCCTTTTGTTCTTCTCTTAAATCGATTATGGATTTTTTTATCCCTATGGTTGCATCTCTTTTCTGTTTGATTGATTGAATATTTTCGGTATCCTGTTCCGCAAAAAGATTCATGAGCTTCAGCTTGGATATGAAATCCAGGAAATCCTGTGCTTTGAGCAAGATTTCCATTATATTGCTGCCGCCATTTTTATAGATTGCGGTGACCCTGTCATTCAATATTTTTACTTTTCCTTCAAGTTCATCTTCTATCTTTTTGAGTTCTTCTTCTTTTAAAACAAGCTCTATGGTCGCCTTATCTACTTCGCTTTTTGCATCAGCCAGTCTTTGATTAAGAGCATTCAATTCCGATAGTGCATCCGTCAGCTGAGTTTCTACTTCATTTACCTGGTTAATATATTCCTGTTCCTGTTTTTTTACGTCTTTGATTTTTTCCTGGGTCGCTTCTCTATCCTTTTGTATCTGCTCCAATTTTTCCTCGTAGGATTGAGCCTGAATAGATTTAGGGGATGCAGCATAAACAATATTAAAGCCGGAGAGTGCTATAATAATTGTTACAATTATGGCTATGATGTTTTTACTTTTAAGCTTCATATTATTTCATTTTTTCAGGAAATATTTTAATACTAATCAAGAGAAATTGAAAATTCAAAAGATTTAAGTGTGTTTTTTATATCTTTACATACCTTCTAAGGGCGATGGCACTGCTTAAAATCCCTATAAGACCTCCCAGCACCGCTACACCTATATACACATACAATACGACACCGCTGCTTCCGACTATGGCCAGCTCTTTTATGCGCATCGTGTCCACGATCACCCTCTCGCCTCTGATCAACAGAAAATTACCTACGAAATATAGCAGGATAATTGAAATGACGCTGCCTACAAATCCTTCAAAAAATCCTTCGAATAAAAAAGGAACCCTTACGAACCAGTTAGTGGCCCCAACCAGTTTCATCACCTCGATCTCTTTCCGGCGGGCATAGATAGACAGTCTTATCGTGTTGAATATCAATACAATAGCTGCCAGAAGCAGCACTATTATTATTAGAAGCGCTATGGTTCCTACGATTGCCGTTATGGAAAACAATTTATTTACATAATTCTTGCCATATATTACATCATTGACACCTTCTATATAGTTTCCATCTTTATCATAAAAACGCAGCGCTACCTGATCGATTTTTTCTGGGCTGCTTAATGTTATTTCAAAAGATGCCGGCAGCGGATTGCCTTCTATTTCTTTTAAAATATCGCTCCCTTCATTCTGCTCCCTGAATCTCTCAAGTGCCTGGTCTTTGGATACATAATTTACGGAATCAGTCTCTTCCCAGCTTAATACTTCCTTTTCTATATAGTCCTTTAGCTCCTCCGAGATTTCATCCTCAAGATATACGGCCAACTCGACTTCACTTTCTACCGAACTTATAATACCCTGTATATCGTATACGATTATTGTAAAAAACCCGACGACAAACAGAGTAATGGCCACAGTGGTAATAGCAGTAAATCCCATAAAAAAGTTTCTTCTGAGGCTGATAAATGTTTCACTAAAAAAATATCTGGGCCTTACCATCAGTCTCCGTATACTCCTCTCTTCTGATCCCTGATTATTTCTCCTTCCTCCAGTTCCACTACTCTTCTTCGCATTGAGTTTACGATATTCCGGTCATGTGTGGCCATAAGGACAGTGGTACCGATAAGATTTATACGTGATAATATCTTCATGATTCCTTCCGACGTTCCCGGATCCAGATTGCCAGTGGGTTCATCGGCAAGAAGTATCGGAGGCCTGTTTACAAATGCCCTTGCAATAGAAACTCTCTGCTGCTCACCACCGGATAATTGATGGGGATAAGAATTTATTTTACTAAAAATGCCTACAAGTTTTAAAACCTGGGGCACCTGGATTTTTATCTCGTAAACAGGTTTGCCGATAACCTCAAGTGTAAATGCTACATTTTCAAATATGGTTTTATTTGGCAGAAGTTTGAAATCCTGGAACACACATCCTATATTTCTCCTTAGCTGCGGAATTCTATTTGACTTGAGATTGCAAATATTTCTTCCTGCTATGAATATACTGCCCTCAGTTTCTTCAATTTCTTTTATAAGTAATTTTATGAAAGTGGACTTACCCGATCCGCTTGGGCCGACCAGAAACAGAAATTCTCCCTTCTTGATTTCCAGATTAATATTCTTAAGCGCGACCGTATTGTCTTCGTATATTTTACTGACCTGTTTGAATTCGATCATGTTCATTTCTTATTTTCTCTTTATACTCCCTGACTTTAATACTCAAGAGTTTACGCTTTGTATAATTTTTTTTCAAGAAAACCTCTGATAAGCATATCTATATTACCATCCAGTACCGAACCTACATCTCCTATCTCGATTCCGGTTCTGTGGTCCTTGATCAGCTGGTAAGGTTGAAGAGTATAACTTCTTATTTGATTGCCCCATCCGATTTCTTTTTTTTCTCCTCTTACTTTATCTATTTCTTCGATATTTTTCTTCCTCTCCAGCTCGAAAAGCTTTGATTTCAAAATCTGTATGGCTGTCTGCTTGTTCAGCGTCTGTGATCTTTCATTCTGGCACTGCACCACAATATTGGTGGGAAGATGCGTGATCCTCACTGCTGAATCGGTGACATTTACATGCTGGCCACCTGCACTGCTCGATTTGAAGGTCTCGATTTTTAGATCTTCTTTATTAATTTTTATATCTATATCTTTATCGAAAAACGGTATCACGTCAACAGATGCAAAAGAAGTATGCCTTCTTTTGGAAGAATCAAAGGGTGAGATCCTTACCAGTCTATGGATCCCTTTTTCCGATTTTAAAAGTCCGTATGCATTTCTCCCGGTAACTGTAAAAGTAATATTCTTTATACCCGCCTCTTCACCTGCCTGATAGTCATTGACAATATAAGAAAACCCTCTTTTATCGATCCAGCGTGTATACATCCGGAACAGCATCTCCGCCCAATCCTGTGATTCTGTCCCGCCCGCTCCGGGGTGAATATTTATTACCGAAGGATAGGAGTCATATTTGCCGCTTAAAATTACTTTTTCTTCCAGACCATTAAGTGAACCCTCTATGTCGGTAAGATTTTCTGCCAGCTCTTTTTCAAGACTTCCGTCTTCCTCGCTTTTAAGTATTTCCAATGCTAATCTGCTATCCTCTACTTTTTCCTCTAAATTTTTAATATCAGCAATTGTTTCTTTAAGCTCCGAAATCTCCCGGATTATCTTCTGGGCTTTATCGTGATCTTCCCAGAATTTTTCTGATAGAGCCCTGCTCTCAAGGTCCTTAAGACTCTTTATTTTATTATCTATTTCAAAGACAGTCCCTTAAAAAAACGAGTTTTTTCAGTAATTTATCCAATTTCGTATCATAATCCTCTAACATAGAATCCTCCAGGTTTATTATTCATATTAAAGTTATTTACCACAGCATTTCTTATACTTTTTCCCGCTTCCGCATGGACAGGGAGCATTTCTTCCGATTTTTTTTACAGTCTCTGTCCTCGTATTTAAAGTTTGGACAGTAGATTTCACCGGACCGCTGGCCTGTATATTCGTCACTTGCTGCCCCCTTACGACATTTTGTTTGTCATGTTCGCTTTGTTTTTCCTGTTCTTCTCTGGTGACTATCTTTACATTAAATAATAATCTTACCGTATCAAATTTTATTTCCTCTATGAGTTCCTTAAAAAAAATAAATGCTTCGCGTTTATACTCGACAAGAGGATCCATTTGACCGATAGATCTGAGACTTATACCTTCCTTGAGGTAATCCATTTCCAGCAGATGGCCTCTCCACATATTATCGATAACGTTCAGCATCACTATTTTTTCAAGTCTCCTTATAACAGGAGATGAATAATTTTTTTCTCTTTCCTCGTAGATCCGGTAGGCTCTTTCTGTCAATTTTTCCTTTAAAACGCCTATGCTCAATTTATCTATACCAGCTTTCTTCTTTTCTATGACATCGGCTACTATATCAGTGGAAAATATAGGATTCATATAATTGGACAATGCGTCAAGATCCCAATTCTCAGGGTAATCTCCCGGATTTATATGAATATCAATACCTTTTGCCGCTACATCTTTTATCATATCCAGAGCCGCAGGCTTTAAGTTCTCCCCTTCCAGAATATTCTTTCTTCTGGCGTAGATTATTTCCCTCTGTTTGTTCATAACGTCATCATATTCAAGTACATGCTTCCTTATTTCGAAATTTCTAGCTTCGACCTGCCTCTGAGCGTTTTCAATCGCCCTGTTTATCATGGGGTGCTGTATCGGTATATCATTTGGAAAATTAAATGTTTCCATGACCCTGTAAATTCTTTCTGACCCAAAAAGCCTTAACAGATCATCTTCGGTACTGAGGTAAAATTGGCTGGACCCTATATCTCCCTGACGGCCGCCCCTTCCCCTTAGCTGATTATCGATTCTTCTGCTTTCATGCCTTTCAGTCCCCAGCACATGAAGACCGCCAAGATCCACAACTCCCTCGCCAAGAACTATATCGGTACCTCTTCCTGCCATATTTGTTGCAATTGTAACTGAATTTTTTTGTCCGGCTTTCGCTATGATCTCGGCTTCTTTTTCATGATATTTTGCATTCAAGACTTCATGGGGTACGCCTTTTCTTTTCAACATACCGCTCAACTTTTCGGATTTTTCAATTGATATGGTCCCCACAAGCACAGGCTGACCTCTTTCATATCTGCCGGCTATGTCTTCCACTACCTTATCGAATTTGGCATTTTCGGTCTTATAAATCAAATCAGGAAGATCCTTCCTTATCATTGGTCTATTAGTAGGTACCTCCACAGTTTGAAGATTATAAATACGTCTGAACTCTTCTGCTTCAGTTAGTGCGGTACCGGTCATTCCCGCCAGTTTCTCATACATCCTAAAATAATTTTGAATAGTGATTGTAGCAAGCGTCTGGTTTTCATCCTTGATTTTCACTCTTTCCTTGGCCTCTATAGCCTGATGAAGACCTTCGCTGTATCTTCTGCCCGGCATTAATCTTCCGGTAAATTCGTCAACAATGATTATCTGGCCATCTTTTAACATATAATCCACATCTTTTTTGAACAGATGATAAGCTTTTAGAGATTGATTTAATGCATGTATGTATAAATAATTAGAGGGGTCGTACAGGTTTTCTATACCCATTATCCCTTCTACTTTCTCAACACCCATTTCCGTAATCGCCGCTGTCCTTAATTTTTCGTCTATTTCGAAATCTTCATCTATCTCAAGTTGCGGTACTATCTGCGCAAATTTTTTATAAATCTCAGTGGTCCCATATGCAATTCCGGAAATAATAAGAGGGGTCCTGGCTTCATCTATAAGAATACTGTCAACTTCATCGACAATGGCATAATGGTGGCCATTCTGCACCATACTTTCTTTACTCATCACCATATTATCTCTTAAATAATCAAATCCGAACTCATTATTGGTACCATACACTACATCGGAGCGATATTGTTCTTTCTTTTCCAGGTTGGGTGTCTCATGCCGGATAAGGCCCACTTTTAGCCCCAGAAATTTATAAACAACACCCATCCATTCACTATCTCTCTTTGCCAGATACTCGTTTACCGTCACCAGATGCGTACTTTTTCCGGTAAAGGAATTCAAATATACAGGAAGTGTTGCTACAAGGGTTTTCCCTTCACCTGTTTTCATTTCTGCAATTTTCCCTTCAAAAAGAACAATACCGCCCTGTATCTGGACATCAAAATGGCGCATATCAATGGTTCTTTTTGCTGCTTCTCTTACTACTGCAAAAGCTTCCGGCATCAGTTGATCCAGTTTTTCTCCCTTCTCATACCTCTGTTTGAATTCCTCTGTCTTTGCAGCCAACCGATCGTCTGTAAGTGCGCTTATTTCTTTCTCAAGATTATTTATTGCGCTTAAACTTTCTTCATATCGTTTTACTATCTTGCCCTGACCGACTTTAAGAATATTTCCAATTTTCCCTAACATTTACTTCACCTTCATCATTTTAATCTCATTGTAGAGTAGGTTCTATCAAACCATATTTTTTATCTTTTCTCAGGTATACCACCGCAGTTCTGCCTGTCTCTGAATTTATAAAAACAAAAAAATCATGACCAAGCAGCTCCATCTGCAATATTGCCTCTTCCGGCAGTACCGGTTTTAAAATAAAAGTTTTTGTCTTTACTATCGATTCATCGATTTCGTCTTCGACAACTTCGAGTTCTTCCCCCATAAGTCCGGTATCACTCTGGCTGCCGCTCTTCCTTCCCCTGTCTATTAACTTGTCTCTGTATTTCTTCACCTGTCTCTCTAATTTGCTATTGACTTTATCTACTGCTTCGAAGGCATCGGTTCCCGAATCAGTTGCCCTTATAACGGCACCTGCCGTAAAAACAGTTACTTCAACAAGATTATTTAAATTAATCCTGGGATTTTTCTCATAAGTAAATTTTATTTCCAGTTTTATTACTTTATCCAAAATCTTAACTATTTTATCTTTGATCTTCCTTTCCGCATAATTCCGGATTTTTTCATCCAGCTCGATATTTTTACTTTTAATAATAAACTCCATCCTTTTCCCCCTGGTCCCCGGACCTGATTAAAAAATTAATGTTATAAATATCCTGATTTACTTAAAATATATTACTTTACGAATCACTTTATTACCACAACCTTTTTGGCTATGCCACCTCTCTCGTCTTTTTCAAACTCGAACTCCACTCTCTGACCTTTTTTTAATGTTTTGAATCCATCAGACTCTATGGAAGAATATTTTACGAATATTTCTCCGGCTCCTCTGGATTTGGCTTCTATAAAACCGAATCCATTCTCGGGACTGAACCACTTTACAAATCCCCTCGATTTTGGCACTATGAATCCTTTCCCCTTGCAATAGTTAATAAATAAATTTTATCCGCACCTGCTCTTTTTAAAATACCGGAAATCTCCATCAGTGTACTTCCTGTGGTCCAGACGTCATCCACCAGCAGTATATTTTTGCCATAACTGAGTACACAATTTTTAACCTTAAATGCCTCCTTTATATTATTTTTCCTCTGTGTATAATCGAGCCCCTGCTGCTTTATTATTTTTTTTATACTTAATATATTACCAGCAAATGGAATTTTAATTAATCCCGATAATGATCTGCATAATATTTCCATATGCTCACCCGGGACCGTATCCATATAATCAATTTCCTCATGTTTATAATTTATAAAATATGTCCTCTCCAAGAATCCTGCAATAATTTCTTTCAGGCCGTATATTTTATTGTATTTATATTTCCTTATTATTTTTTTTATTTCTCCTTCATAAACAGTAAAGCTCCTGTGCCTGTAAAAATTAAAATCTTCATTTTTACAAAAACTGCACATTTTATTTCCGGAATCGATCCTGGATAATGGTCTGCCGCAATAATCGCATACCAGGTCACCGATTTCATTGATTTTTGATATGCACTGCCGACAGACTAATTCTGAACCGGCCTTCCCGCAAACGGCACATAAAGGTGGGATAAGAATATCTTTAAGAATATTTATGAAATTTTGATTAACCTTCTGTGGTGTTTTCTGTATCAATATCAATTATCTTATCGGACATGATTTTTACACTCGGATGGATTTTTATTCCATCCTTTATGATACTTCCGGAACCTATAACCGCTTTTTCCAGAATCGAAGCTTTATCTCTTATTTTTGCATCGTATCCTATGATCGCGCCAATAAGCGAAGTATCTTTTCCTATATAACCGCTGCCCCACTTAATACCTCTATATAAAACTGCCCTTTCATCTACAATTGTATTGTTACCAAGAATTATAGGGCCATAAAGTTTTGCATCTTTTTTTATTGTACAATTATCTCCCAGGCAAGCCGGGGGGATAATTATTACACCCTCCTCAATTTTACAGTTCTTTCCCATCCAGACCCCTTCTTTTATTTTTTTCCCGGGGATGCTGACTCTGACCTTACCTTCAAGTGCATCAAAATTACCCTGTTGATACTGGTCCAGACTTCCTACATCGTTCCAATATTGATTATGGCGGTAACCATAGTATATAACATCTTTTTTCAATAAATCCGGAAAACAACTTTTGCCAAAATCACAAAATTGTCCCCGGGGAGGCAAATAATTAAATATTTCCGGCTCGAAAACATATATTCCGCTATTTGCAAGGTTTGATTCCGCTTCACCGCTTAAAGGTTTCTCCTGGAATCCTATTATTCTTTTGTTGTCATCAAGTAAAACCACACCATACTGGGATGCATCATCTACTTCAGTCAAAATAAGTGTTGCTACGCCGCCTTTATTTTTATGAAATTTTACTGCATCCGTTAAATTAATATCAGTAAGGGCATCGCCGCTTATAACTAAAAATGTGTCTTTTCCAAAAAAATACTCGACATTTTTAACACCGCCTGCTGTTCCCAGCAGTTCTTCCTCATAGGAGTAAATTATGTTTACTCCCCATTTTGATCCATCCCCAAAATAATTTTTTATATCATCCGGATACCAGTGAAGATTGCAAATAATATCAGTAAAGTTATGTTTTACAAGAAGTCTTATAATATGCTCCATTACCGGCCTGTTGACTATGGGAGCCATTGGCTTGGAAATCAAATCGGTCAGCGGCCGGAGTCTTGTTCCGAGACCTGCGGCCAGTACCATAGCTTTTTTCGTATTTACTGTCATTCTGTTATCAATTTCCTTGTTTATCCATCTTTAAGAATTTTGCCAACGTTTTTTTGTAAGGAGGGTAAACAACGCCATTTTCAGTTATGATCGCGGTTATCTTATCAGCCGGTGTGACATCGAAAGCCGGATTTTCTACTGCCATAAAGTCCGGTATGATAACCTTTCCCAGAATCTCTCTCACTTCTCTTTTATCTCTATATTCTATAGGGATATTATCCCCACTTTTTATTTTCATATCAATAGTCGAAATCGGAGCCGCAACATAGAACGGTATCCTGTAATACTCTGCAAGTATCGACAGGCTCAGGGTACCTATTTTATTTGCCGTATCACCGTTTGAAGCTATTCTGTCTGCGCCAACCAGTACCGCATCGACATCCCCTTTTGACATAAAATATCCGGCCATATTATCCGATATGATAAAAAAGGGTATTTTTTCCTGATAGAGCTCCCAGGCAGTAAGTCTTGCTCCCTGAAGAAATGGTCTCGTCTCGTCTACTATCACATTAGCTACTTTACTTTCTGCGCTTAGACTTCTTATCACCGCAAGCGCCGTTCCGTAACCCGACGTCGCCAGTGCACCAGCATTACAGTGTGTAAGGATCCTGATATTGCCTTTTACTTCTTTGAATAGCTTCTTTCCATGATGACCGATTTTCCGGTTGATCTCGAGATCCTGCTTTTCGATTTCTATCGCCTTCTCGATTAATTTTTCCCTGATTTTTTCAATTTCCAGATTTTTGTTTTCATCAAGGACATCTCTCATCCTGTCCAGCGCCCAGAATAAATTTATTGCTGTTGGCCTTGCTCCGGATAGTAACTTTATACTCTCATCTATATGAATGATAAATTTTTCTTTATTCTTTCCTTTAAATTGCAGAGCTGCCAGCGCAATCCCATAACCGGCAGCAACTCCAATAGCAGGGGCCCCTCTTACTACCATATCTTTTATAGCTTCTGCCACATTTTCCACGGACCTGCAGCTTACATACATCTCTTTGAAAGGAAGACTTCTCTGATCTATTAACCTTAAAACCTGTCTTTCCCATTTGAGTGTGCATACTCTGCTGACTGCCGGATAACGGTTTATGTCCCCATTTCCCATGAACTAAGGTATTCCTCCTGCTCGGGTGTCAATAAATCTATTTTAACCCCCATGTTTTTTAGTTTAAGTTTTGCAATATTTTTATCTATGTCTTCCGGAACCGAATAAACTTTTTTTGAAAGACTGCCGCTTTTTTCAAAAATATACTTTGCGCTCAGGGACTGATTCGCAAAACTCATATCCATCACACTTGCCGGATGACCTTCCGCCGCACTGAGGTTCACAAGCCTTCCCTCTGCAAGAACATACAACTTTCTGCCGTCCTTCATATTATATTCTTCGACAAATGGCCTGACTTTCTTTTTGGAAGTGCTGTTTACTCTGAGATAGTTCAAGTCGATTTCAGCATCGAAATGGCCGGAATTGGCCAGAATCGCCCCATCGCTGCAATTTTTCAGGATTATCTCGCCTATCACATTTTTGTTGCCCGTGACAGATAAAAAAATATCTCCTATTTTAGCCGCTTCCCTGGAATTCATCACGTCGAATCCGTCCAATTTGGCTTCCAGTGCTTTAAGGGGATCCACTTCCAGTATAACAACAGAAGCACCCATACCTTTTGCCCTTGCGGCAACTCCTCTCCCGCACCAGCCGTAACCGGCTACCACAAATTTTTTACCCGCCAGCAGGATATTGGTTGCCCTCAGGATCCCGTCTATTGTGCTCTGTCCGGTTCCATAGCGGTTATCAAAGAAATGTTTTGTTTTAGCATCATTGACTGCAATAATCGGATAAAAAAGCACGCCTTTTTTTTCCATGCTCTTGAGCCTTATGACTCCTGTTGTTGTCTCTTCCGTTCCTCCGTAAACCCTTTTAAGCAATTCTTTTCTTTTGCTGTGTATGGTTGAAATCAGGTCTGCACCGTCATCCATCGTAATGCGGGGTCCGGTATCAAGGACACTATTTATATGCCGGTAATATGTCTTATTATCCTCTCCCTTTATGGCAAATACTTTGATTTTAAAATCTTTTACAAGTGAAGCCGCTACATCATCCTGGGTGCTTAAAGGATTGGATGCGCATAGAGCCACATCGGCTCCGCCTTCTTTTAAAGCAATCATGAGATTTGCAGTTTCCGAAGTAACATGAAGACAGGCTCCTATAACCAGCTTTTTAAGAGGTTTGTTTTTTGAAAAGTCCTTTTTTATTCCCTGCAGTACCGGCATTTCTTTTGCTGCCCATTCTATCTTATTCTTGCCTTCTCCTGCCAGACTAATATCTTTTACATCGAAATCCATTAAAATTTTCCTTTCTATATCATTTTATTTCAATTCTGCCAGTTTGCGTTTTAGTGATTCTATTTTTTCCACCGGGCCGGGGTCGATACCTTTCAGGAGTGCCAGATACACGGAGGTTATATCACCCAGATACAGAGCTGATAAAGCTTTCGCAAGCCTGGATTTACCTTCGACCGGTATTTCTACAATTTCACCTACATTTTCCCTGATAAGACTCAGGGTCACTTCAATGCGTGTCTTTATTCTTACCGTCTCTTCTTTTTCTCTAAAAACCAGGAGTATAAATTTCCCGGTAGTCTCTTTTAACCTCTCCCAGCCAACGGTTTCATTATGGTTTAATTCCGGAAACTCGTTCCACCACGAGGGGGTCTTTGAATTTTCATTGAACTCACATTTCAACCTGTAGGCAATCGCAGCCAGCAGACCCTCCGTTCCATATACTATGGGTAAATAATCAGAAATTTTTAAAGCCAGTTTCTTTGCAGGATTGTCTTCACTGACAATTTCCCTTCTGTAAAGGCCGGCTTTCTCTTTAATCAGATCAAGGGCTTCTTCTATATCCGGGGAGTGTATATTTACTATATCAAGATAACCCAGTGCGAGATAAGCGGGAAAAAATAAATAACCAATTGCGCCTCTTGGCTGAATCCCTGAAGGTATCTTTATTACAGGTTTATCATTACTGCGCCCGATGCCTTCAAGTTTACCGCCGGAACAAACAACAAAAACATCGCATCCACGTTCCAGAGCCATACCGGTCGCAGAAATCGTCTCTTCCGTATTACCGGAATAACTCATAGAAATTACCAACCATCCTCTTTTTACAAAAGAAGGCAAATTATAACCTTTTACTATCTCGACAGGTATACTTATATCATCTTTTATCAGAGCTTTTATAATATCACCGGAAAATCCGGATCCACCCATGCCAAGGATAGCAATACCATCGAACTTCTTTCCTTTTATTTTGTCTAAATCAGCCCTGCTGGCAATTTCTTTTGCGTCCAGGAGCTGAAGATAAAAATTTTCTTCAGCTTCAAGCATTCCATTTTTATCAATCTCTTTGATTCTGTCCTGATTATCCAGAGAATTCATAATAGCTACCTTTCTTTTTTATCTTATTTAAAATATATTTTCCCTAAATACAGGTTTTTTAAAAAACACTGTCTATGACTTCCTTACCCAGCTCCTGTAGATGTTTTATCTTTTTATCGCTTTCACCTTCCGTATATACCCTTACCACCGATTCGGTTCCGGATGGCCTGATCATTATCCAGCTATTGTCCTCCATAATATATTTGTAACCATCTATAGTGATGACTTTTCCGGCACCTGCTTTCTTAAGAATATCGGGGATACCTCTCTCCAGAAGAGATTTTAAATTTGCCTTTTGTTCCGGACCAATTTTATAGTCGATCCTGTTAAAAACAAAATATCCGAATTCATTATAAATTTCTTCGAGAATCCGGTTTATGGTCTTTTCCGTACTGCACACAATTTCCAGAAGTCTCAGGCCCATAAGCATGCCGTCTCTTTCCGGCAAATTTCCTCCTGCCCATAAACCCCCGCTTTCTTCACCACCCATAATGACTCCGCCTTTTATTATTTGCTCCGCTATATATTTAAATCCCACGGGAGTAGTGATAAGTTCCAGATCATATCTGGCGCATATTTTATCCACTATTGAAGATAGATTGACTGATTTTATCACTTTGCCTTTCATTTTTTTTATACTGGCGAGATACCATAAAACTATGGCATAAAGATGATGGGAGCTTATGTAATTGCCTTCCTCACCCAGAGCCGCGATCCTGTCACCGTCACCATCCAGACAAATTGCCATCTTGTATTTTTTCTCCCTGAGGGTTCGTTTGGCTTCAGCCAGATTGTCTCCGATAGGTTCCGGATTTATACCTCCGAATCCCGGATTTAAAATAGAATGCATCTCAAAAAGATTCATGGGGTTAAATGTCTCAAGGATATCTTTAAACATGCCCTGAGCCGCACCATACATGGGCTCAAGAAGCAGTCCGAAATTAAAACCTTCTACAATCTCCCTGTCTACCTGACCGAGGATATTTTGCCGGTAACTTGATAAAAAATCCGCTTTTTTGACAGTATCATCTTTTTTGCTTCCAGGATATAAAAATTCCCTGTAACGTTCGACATTTTCCGACACTTCGCTGACTTCTTTTTCGACTTCACTTATTATATCCATGGTAGCGGAACCGCCGAATGGCCCTTTGATTTTATAACCATTATAGTAATAAGGATTATGGCTGGCAGTGATCATAATACCCAGGTCGGCCTTTTTTTCGAGCACGGCATGAGAAAGGATTGGTGAAGTTATAATCCTGTCGGAAAAATAAACTCTGATACCATTGCGCGCAAATACCTCTGCCGAGACACCGGCAAATTTATCGGAAAGGAATCTTGTATCATATCCCAGCACCACGCATGGTTCGGCTTCTTTTTTCACTTTTTTACGTAGATAATTACTGACACCCTGCGTAACGATTCTTACTCCGTCGAAAGTAAACTCGTCAGCTATTATACCTCTCCAGCCATCGGTTCCGAATTTTATAGCGGTTTCTTTCATTTGATATAACTCCCTCCGGTAGCTAAAAATTACATTTGTTTTTTTAAATGATTGTAATCAAATTCAACCATTATCTTTACCAGCTCTTCAAAGCCCACTTTCGGCTTCCAGCCAAGTTTTTCTTTGGCTTTGGAACAATCTCCTACCAGAAGTTCCACATCAGCCGGCCTGATGAATCTTTTATCGATTTTTACAAATTTCTCCCAGTCAAGATCCAGACACCGGAAAGAAGCCTCGACCCAATCTCTTACAGAATGTGCCTCTCCGGTGCTTATGACATAATCTTCCGGTTTATCCTGTTGAAGCATCAGCCACATTGCTTCGATATAATCCAGAGCATACCCCCAGTCTCTTTTTGCGTCCAGATTTCCAAGACACAGGTTATCAGTCAATCCAAGTTTTATTTTAGCCGCCCCGTAAGTTATCTTTTTAGTAACAAATTCAAGACCCCGTCTTGGTGATTCGTGGTTAAAAAGTATACCACTGCAGGTAAACATATCATAACTTTCCCTGTAGTTTACGGTCATGTAATGGCCATAGACTTTTGCTACCCCGTAAGGACTTCTGGGATAAAAAGGGGTATTCTCATTCTGGGGAACTTCTTTTACTTTCCCGAACATTTCAGAACTGGATGCCTGATAGAACTTGATATTTTTATTCATATGCCGTGTCGCCTCCAGCATCCTTGTCACTCCCAATCCGGTAAACTCGCCTGTCAGGACAGGCTGCTTCCAGGATGTTGGCACAAACGACATGGCGCCAAGATTATATATCTCATCGGGACAGGATTCTTTTATTGCATCTATTATGGACAACTGATCCAGCAGATCTGCCTGGACAAACTTCAGCTTGTTCCTTATATGTTCTATTCTATTGAAATTCTCTACAGATGAGCGCCTTACCATTCCATAGACTTCATATTTCTTCTCCAATAAAAACTCCGCCAGGTAGGAACCATCCTGACCGGTAATTCCGGTTACCAGTGCTCTGGTCATTATCTCCCCCTAAATCTAAAAAATTTGATAATTAATTCTTTTTGACAGATACTTGATTTAAAAAGAAATCTGCCCCGGTGCAATGTTAGAATTTATACCAATCTTTACGCCGTTTTTCAATATATTATTTTTCCCAATTTTGCTGTTATCTCCGATAACGGCATAGTCCTCTATTATCACATTGTCATCGATTTTTACATTATTTGAAATTATTGCCCTTTTTATCAGGCATTTTTCACCTATTTTGCAGCTGCCAAAAATTATGCTTTCTGATATTTCTGTTCCTCCGGATATACGACAATCATCACCTATTACCGTAAGGGGCATTATCTTTACGCTGCTTTCCATTCTTGTCTTTTCCCCTATAACAACCGGCCCTGAAACGAAATTATTTTTTGAATACTCTGTATCTTCCCCTATATATATATTTTCCATAACTTCTTTATAAGGGAATTTAAAATTTATCTTTTTATATAAAACATCCCAGTGCGCCATTAGATATTTCCGGGGTGTCCCGACATCGAGCCAGTATTCATCGGAAACATAACCAAAAACTTTATATCCCTTATCCAGAACATCGGGAAAAAGATCTCTCTCGAAAGAGTACCTTTTACCTTTTGGTACCAGTCCCATAATATCTGGCTCTATGATATATATTCCGGCATTAATCAAATCAGTGGTGGCTTCACCACGTTCAGGTTTCTCGAGAAACTGCATCACTCTGCTTTCTTTATCAACAGGCACCAGACCATAAGATTCAGGGTTTTCGACTCTGGTAAGCGATATTGTTATATCCGCTCTTTTTCTCTTATGAAAGGCTGCCATTTCGGTCAGATCGATTGAAGAAAGAATATCACCGTTAAATACCATGAAACTATTACCATCCAGATATTTCTCCACATTCTTTACGCCTCCGCAGGTATCCAGGGGTTCCTTTTCCTGTACATAGATAAACTTCATTTTATATCTGCTTCCGTCTCCAAAATAGCTTTTAAAAATCCCCTGAAGATAGCCAGTGGAAAAAATTATATCTTCGATCTTATGGGATTTGATCCATAAAACAAATTTTTCCATAAAGGGCCTGTTTACCAGGGGAAGCATCGGTTTTGGGTTCAAATAGGTAATCGGGCGCAATCTTGTTCCCTCCCCGCCGGCTAATATTACTGCTTTCAATTTAACTCCTTTTCATCTCAACAATAGATTCTTTAACCGGTTTTTCCTCTCCAGTAATCAAGCGTATCCTTTAGTGATGTTTCGATGGAATAACCGGGAATCCATCCGGTATGGTTTTTTAATTTACTATTATCTCCGTACATCGATTTGACATCGATTGCCCTTAATTTCTTCCGGTCGATCTTCACTTTAATGTCCGATCTTTTACTGAAAGATATGAGCATATCAAGTAAATCCGAAATCTTCAATTTCCTTCCCGAACAGACGTTATAAACCTGGCCCGGGCGGCCTTTGTTTATTATAAAATAGTATGCTTTCACTGCATCCCTTACATCCAGAAAATCTCTCTCTGATTGTATATTCCCGACCCATATTTCCGGTTCCTGTTTGCCGCTTTCCGTAAGGGCTATTTGCCTTGCGAAATCCGAACATACAAATCTTTCGGACTGACCCGGACCGATATGATTGAATGCCCTGCTTATAAAGACCGGAAGTTTGTATGCACCATAATAAACAGAGGATAAAAAATCCAGGGCCGATTTACTTATGGCATATGGATTCTGGGGAAAGATCCTGAATTGTTCATCTACCGGCTTATCCGGAATATCTGTTTCTCCGTATTCTTCGGCAGTGCATGCCATAAGAATCCTGCATTCCGGGCAAAAAATCTTTAGGCCCTCTAAAATATTTATTCCCCCGAAAACATTGATTCTGAAGGTCTCTACCGGATCTTCCCAGGAATGACTTACAGAGCTTTGAGCGGCAAGATGGTATACCTGATCAGGTTTGAATTTCTTGATTATACTGAAAATTTTCTCTCTATGGGTGATATCCGCTTCTTCAAATTCTATTTCGCCGGTAGAATCATCCAGATTAAAATTTTTTACAGTCAGGTCTGTTCCCAAAATTTTGTTATTATCTTTCCCAGCGAGATAAGAGGTAAGATGTCTGCCGGCAAATCCGGCAATACCTGTTATTAAAATTCTTAAAATATTTTATTCTCCCGGAGCACTTTTCTAATTGTGATTATTTTAATATAAAATCCTAAATTTAAAAAACCAAACTTTTCTAATCTCTTTAAAATTTTTAAAAACGGACCAATACAACCTTTTTAACTACGATTTATATATATTATTTTTCTTAGAGAAGCAACTTTTAATGATAGAAAGAAACAATCTGAATCCAAGCGCCAGAATCAGAAGCGGTATTAAAATAATTCTCCAATCTTTCCTGTAATTTTTCCAGAAAAAATAAAACACACTCCTCTGCATCCTGAAACTCGACTTTATTTTTCCGCGCCCGCTGCTTCCTGCAATATGATGCATTATTTTGGCTTCCGGATTGTAATATACCTCCCAGTTTTTCTGCCACATTCTGTAACAAATATCCAGGTCCTCTACATACATAAAATATCTTTCATCAAGAGTTCCGGTATCCTCCAGGGCCTCTCTCCTTATTATCATACAGGACCCTGAAACCCAGTCCACTTTTGAGGGATCATCCCTGCCGATATCCGCAAGTTTGTATTTTTTTGAAAAAGGATTGCCGGGGAATATATCGGCCAGTATGGTATGAGCTGCAGCATTCATAAGAGAAGGAAACCTTCTGCAGGATAACTGAATGGTTCCGTCACTGTTTACTATTTTCGGTCCCGTTATTCCTGCACCCGGATGTTTATTCATGAAATCTACAAGGTTGTCCAGAGATTTTTTATATACCATACAGTCACTATTAAGAAGAACGATGTACTTTGAATCAGATTTTTCGATGGCTCTGTTATTTGCCGCAGCGAATCCTACATTCTTATTACCGGGTATCAGGGTCACTCCGGGATAATCCTTTTTTACTGATTCCACGGTACCGTCACCGGAGGCATTGTCGATAACTATTATCTCATAATCCAATCCGGGAGGATTTTTCAATATGGAATCCAGGCATTCCCTTAAATAATTCAAACTGTTATAGCTTACGATACTTATAATCAGATCTTTAATTTCTTTTTTTTCTTCCAAATCCGGCATTATCTCGATCTCTCCATTGCTTCGATCACTCCATATCCTTTTTTAAATTATTTAAGATTCTTCGATTATACAATCAGCCATTTATACGCGGGCATTATTTTTATTGATTTACCATTCATTTTTATTATTTCTTCATTTTCATATGTTATAATCAAGCCTTCATTGAGTTCCAGCTCTTCCATTGCCTGATCCAAACTTTTAATCTCTCTTTCTCTGGTTTTCTCATTTCCAATATCAAAACATACCTGAATGATTTCACTTATTTTATTACCTCTCTTTACTGCAAAATCAACCGTGTTGTTGTTTTTTGTCCTGTAATAATAGAGAGTTTCACCTCTTCTTTTTAACTCGATATACACAAGATTCTCAAGATATCTTCCCATATTATCCGAAAATGCAAAAGAAATACAATCCGCTATGCCATTATCTATACAGAATACTTTCTTGGGCGCAATAGCTTGTTGCTTAATGGAATACGAAAAAATATTTAAGATATCCACTAAAAAACTGTTCTCCAAATATTCGGTATAGTTTTTTATTGTATTGACGCTGCCTGTTTTATAAGTATTCTTAAGTTTATTATATGATATTTCACCTGTAATATTGGTAAGATAATAAAGGGCCAGTTCCCTTAAAGTTTTCATATCTTTTATCCCATACCTGGCTGCTATATCCCTGTAAATAATGTCTTCATACAATCTCTGAAGTATTTCCGTATTGAAATTATATTTTAAATATTCGGGCATACCGCCGCGTTTCAAATATTCATCGAATTGTTTCTTAATCTTTACCTTTTTTTCTGTAATAAGAAGATCCTTTTTATCCAATGAATATTCTTTGAATTTTAAAAACTCTTTGAATGAAAACGGATACAAAGTTGAAAGGATATATCTTCCCGTTAATTTCGTGCCCAATTCCCGACTAAGGAGCGTAGCATTTGAACCGGTCAGGACGAATTTATAATTTTTATCCATCATTCTCCGCACAAACGTTTCCCAGCCTTTGATGTTCTGGATTTCGTCAAAAAAGAAAGTCTTTTTTTCGCCGTAGAACTCGATCATCACTTCATAGAGCAGATTGAAATCCTCTATATTGAAATTGACAAGTCTTTCATCTTCAAAATTGAAATAATAAAAATCTTCTCCAAAATAAGAATCGATTATCTGCAATAGAAGAGTGGATTTGCCCACACGCCTGATTCCTGCAATGATCAGGCAATGCGGAAGTTTAAGATTGGGTGCTACTTCAGATAATGAATCCCTTTTTAATCCCTTATCTTTCGCTATGATATTTTCTCTTTGTTCCAGCACCAGAGTTTTTAACGTTGTTTTTTCCATTCAATTATTTCCAAAGTTTTCATTTATAATGAAATAATATCATATAATGTTTTCATTGTAAATGAAATTAATTATATAAAAAATATCAGCATGATGATTATTTATCAGAAGGGATTTTCACTGAACCCATATTGCATATTTTTATTATTAACAATATTTAAAGGAAAATTCCTGATGTATTCGGATTTGACTCTGGCATAAGAAAAATATCTCAGTCTTCAGGATATATGTTATAGGATTTGATGCAGCTAATCTGAAGATTGGTTTTTAAGTAATAAATAAATATTAATTTTAAATCTTCATACTATTCGTTTTGCGATTAAACTATTTTTTATTATAAAGAAGTAATCTCAATCTTTTATCAGATGTTTTTTCTATCAGTTTTTTCATGTAATCAGGAATATCTATTGCAAAGATATTATCCTTATTATCATTCTTCATACAGAAGAGGGGTTTTAAATTACTGATCGGAACTGTGAATATTATCGGAAGCGCTATGCCTAATGTTAAACTACCCGGAGTATATAAATTTTCTTTTAAATCCTCAGGTTTTTTACCTGTTGAAATTATTATCTTACCTTTAGCAGCAGAAGCCGCCCATTGTTTTCCCCGATCATAAAACTTACGTTCAGGTACTAAAAATTTTCCAATCTCATTTCTTATTCTTTCTTCATTGGATGAAATATTTTCAATTGAATGGGCACGATGATTCCTCAGTTTTTTATGATCCGAATATCATGATAAACATCCGAATCTATCCAACCGGCGCAAAAAGCAAGATCTAATTTAGAAGAAAGCGTTTCGAATGGGCCATTCGCTGAAAACAGATTTTTAAGAGCTTTTTTATCTCCTTTCGAAAACTCGTTTTGGAGTTTTGCATATAGGGAATTCCAGCAAATAAAAGAGCGGAAAAATATATATTTGAATCAAGAACTAACTTCAGTATGGAAGACTAATTTCTGCTTTTAAGAAATTCTAATAGCTCTTTTTCATTTTTTATTTTAAAATTTTTAGCAGTCTCCCTGTCAAATTCAAACTAATCAGATCGCTCCTTTTCCGTAACTATTTAATTATAGCTCTTAAACATTTCTGATTAATCTGTTAATCTGCCGGCTGCCGCTCACTGCCGTCTGTTCTAATTCTATAAGCCTTAAGGTCATCCAGATTGTCGTAATAAATCCAATCACCTGCTACATTGATAAAAAGAGACATATCATCATTTATTTTTTCTTTCCCACTGCCGTCTGTTCTAATTCTATAAATCTTAGCGTTATCATCAAAGTTTCCATAATAAATCCAGTCTCCCAAAATGTTGATACAATATGAAGGGTCATCAATTATCTTTTCCTTCCCGCTTCCGTCAGTTTTAATTTTATAAATCCCTGCGGCATCAGCTTCAGGGATTGAATAATATATCCAGTCTCCTACCACATTGACATAGTAAGACACGTCATCATTTAACTTATTGCGCCCGCTGCCGTCTGTTTTAATTTTATAAATTCTATCATTATCACTATCATTGTTGTAATAAATCCAATCCCCCGCTACACTGAATTCACCGGAATCATCATCATTTATCTTTTCAAGCCCGCTGCCGTCTGTCCTGATTCTATAAATATAATAGTTTACATAATAAACCCAATCTCCCACTGCAGTGACAAAATCGGTTTCGTCACGACTTATAACTTCCTGCCCGCTTCCGTCTGTTTTGATTTTAGAGATCCAGGCGTTTGTACTCCGGTAATAGATCCAGTCTCCCACTACGTTGATATAATCGGAAAAACCGTCACATATCTTTTCCTTTCCACTGCTGTCTGTCTTAATTTTGTAAATACTTTCTTCATCATAACTGTTCTGGTAATAAACCCAGTCTCCACTCAGGGTTGCTTTTCCAAAATTTCCGTTATTTCCCGCACCATTGCCTTCTTCTCCGGTTACCTCAGTGGATTCTTCAGTAATTTCTTCTTCAGCTGATCCCGGTTTTTCAGTAGACTCTTCCGCTTCCACTTCCTCTTCCGTTTCTACTACTGCTTCTTCTTCTGCTTCTTCTGATTTTTTTGTGCATCCAACAGGAGTAATAAAAATTGCCAGCACCATTAAAGATATTAGAAGTAACTTAAATAGTTTCATGTTTTCTCCTTTAGTCTTTAAATGACTTATTTATTGTATCACACCTTTTGAGTTATTGCAGAGCAGGTGGTCTGTTTAATGAGGTCTGGGATAGATTAAAATATATCTTACCGTTAAATCCGATAAGATATTGCATCTTTAAGATTTTAATATGTTGTTCACGCCAAGGGTGAAATCTTCAACTTTACTGATACCCTGTTTGAAGTTATCGGCTTCAAGTATAAGAGATAAAATTTTACTTCCGATTATTATTCCGTCACAATAATCTTTTATCTGTCTGATCTGCTCCCTGCTTGAAAGTCCGAATCCCAGGGCGAGAGGCAGTGAGGTTATTTTTCTTAAATTTTTTAAAAAATCGATTACTTCCGGACTTATACTGTTTCTTATTCCGGTAACTCCCTTTACCGAAATACAATAAATGAATCCCCTGCTTTTTTTTACAATAGTGTGCAGTCTTTCCCTGCCCGAAGTAAGGGAAGCAAGCATGATATTGTTGATACTTACCCTGCTGAAATAGCTCTCGTAGCAGATGAATTCTTCCAGCGGCAAATCAGGGATTATTAATCCATTTATCCCTGCATTTTCGGCATTTTTCAGGAACTTCTCAAGACCATAATGATAAATCGTATTGAAATAGGTCATAACGGCTATCGGGGTGTCGCTGCTTTTTCTTATTTTTGCTATTGACTTAAGGACAACATCGGTATTTACTCCGTTCTCCAGGGCAATTTTTGAAGTGGTCTGAATGATCGGGCCATCGGCAAGCGGATCCGAAAATGGAATACCTATCTCGATTATATCCGCACCGTTTTTATCCAGAGTCTCAAATAATTTGAAAAAACCATCGGGAGTTGGAAAACCGCAGGTTATAAACGGGATAAAAGCTTTCCTTTCGTTTTTTCTCAAATCTTCGAACACTTTTTCTATGATGCTGCTTTTATTTTTGTTCATAATGTAAATCCCACACCTTTATATAAATTAAAATCGGAAACACTTCTGATTGTTATCTCCGGTTTTTGATATTTTTAAATAATTTTACTTATTTTCGATGTCTTTATCTCCGCGACCGGATAGATTTACGATAATGACCTTGTTTTTATCGAGTGCCGGCGCGAGCTTAGCTGCATAAGCAAGGGCATGGGAACTTTCATATGCTGGGATAATACCCTCGTATTCCGATAATACTCTGAATGCTTCCAGTGCCTCACTGTCAACAATATACTCATATTTGACTATTCCTTTTTCCTTCAAATATGAATGTTCAGGTCCGACTCCGGGGTAATCAAGCCCCGCCGATATTGAGTAAGCTTCTTCTATCTGGCCATAATTATCCTGCAGTACATAGCTGAAGGCGCCGTGGAATATACCCTTTTTACCAAAACCCAGCGTTGCTCCGTGTTTCCTGCTTCTGATACCCTTTCCTCCGGCTTCTACCCCTATGAGCCTGACAGAATCCGCATATTTTAAAAATGGGTAAAATATCCCTATGGAATTGCTGCCGCCCCCGACACAGGCGATAATATAATCAGGCAGCCTCCCTTCAATATCCATGATCTGTTTTTTTGTCTCTTTGCCTATGATCGTCTGGAAATCCCTTACCATGGCAGGATATGGATGTGGACCCACCACGGAGCCCAGAACGTAATAGGTGTCATCCACTCTTGAAACCCAGTACCGCAGAGTTTCATTGACTGCGTCCTTTAACGTCCTGCTTCCGGATGAAACTTCTACCACTTCTGCCCCCATCAATTTCATCCTGTGTACATTGGAAGACTGTCTCCTGATATCCTTGCTTCCCATAAAAATCTTGCATTTCATATCAAACAGCGCAGCTGCCGCAGCAGTCGCTACACCGTGCTGTCCTGCTCCGGTCTCTGCGATTATGAATTTTTTTCCCATTTTTCGTGCAAGAAGAGTCTGGCCTATGGTATTGTTGATTTTGTGGGCACCAAGATGGCACAGATCTTCTCTTTTTAAATAAATTTTTGCTTTCCCGAATTTCTTCGAAAGTCTTTCAGCATAATATAGAGGAGTGGGTCTTCCGGCATAATTCTTTAGATAATATGCCAGTTCTTCTTTGAATTTCTTATCCCTTTTATATTTAAAATAATTCTTTTCCAGTTCCTTTAATGCACTGACCAGTATTTCCGGAACGTAACTGCCTCCGAATTCCCCGAAATATCCTTTTTTTACTGATTTTTTCAAATTATTCTACCCTCGATTGTTTTTACCTTTTTACACCTATTTTAAAAACTTTTTTATCTTTAATTTTTAATTAAATCTGAATCTAAAATCTTTATTATCTATCTTAAAATGTTTACGAATCTCGCGGCCTTTTCCATATCCTTCTTTCCGGGATAGATTTCCAGCCCGGAAGATGCATCCACGCCAAATGGCCCCACGGTATCCACTGCCTTTTTAACGTTTTCCGGATCGAGTCCTCCCGATAATATGACAGGGATTTTACTACAATAATTCTTTAACGTCCCCCAGTCAAGCGGCACTCCGGTTCCTCCGTAAATGCCCTTCCTGTAACTGTCAAGAAGAATAAAATCCGCATAACCTTTTAATTTATCTATTTCTTCATCTAATCCATCTATCATATCTTCTTGATTTCTATTATTGTCCTTGATCCTTATTGCTTTTATGATTTTTGTCTTCCCGGATTCTTTTTTTAAATCCTCTATATAATTCTCTTCTTCGTCTCCCGAAAGCTGAATATAGTCCAGTCCCAATAATTTAACGCACCGGGTGATCCTTTCTATCTTCTCATTTACGAATACGCCCGTCACCGGGACTTTGATCCCCCCGCTCCGCAGCGTCATGATTATCTTTTCCGCCGTATCGGATCCAACTCTTCTGGGACTGTTTGTGGACAGCACAAATCCTATAGTATTTACTCCAAGACGGGATATTTCTGCTGCATCCTTTGAGTTTGTTATCCCGCATATTTTTATCCAGACCATATCATAATCTCCAAATAAATTAGCCTATCTTTCGACTGCCCGGTATTGCCGCTGATCCTTATATCAGATTATCCTTTTTCAATTCCAGTTCAATCTCTTTCAATCTTTCTTCGAGACTATTACTCGCCATGAAATATTCCCCAACGAGAAATACATTTATGCCTTCCGAAAAAAGATCCTTTATGTGTCCTGCATCTCTGATGCCGCTCTCACAGACAAAGATCTTATCCGAAAGATCCTTGTTGCTGCTATACTCCAGAAAATCATAAATCGTTTTTTCATCGATTCTCATGGTCCTGAGATTGCGGTTGTTTATACCTATAAACCCCGCACCGGTCTCCAGCACTTTGTCCAGTTCCTTTATATCATGAACTTCAATCAGCGTATCCAGTCCAAGATTTTCGGCAAGTCCATGAAGTCTTTTTAATTTCTTTCCTCCCAGAAGCGAAGCGATAAGCAAAATACAATCCGCCTCTATAGCGGCGCTTTCATAGACCTGAGCTTCGCTGAAAATAAAATCCTTTCTCAGAACCGGAAGATCGGTCTTGCTTCTGACTTTACCGATATCTTTCGTATTACCCATGAAATATATGGGTTCCGTCAAAACCGATATCCCTGAAATAAAACTTTTAAATTTATTATAAGTAAGGGCCGTTTTTTCGATATCAAGCCTTCCGTTGATGATTCCCCTTGAAGGGGAAGCTTTTTTTATTTCGGCTATTATATTAATTTTCCCCTTCTTGATATTTCTTAAAAAATTCCCTTTGCTTTTAACTGTCCCGGATATTCTTGATTTCATCCACCCGGGATTTTTCCCTATTTTTTTTATCTCTTCTTTTTTGGCCAGCAAGATTTCCTTAAGATAATCCATATTTATTTCCTGTTTGTAAATTCTATAAGTTTTAATAGTTTCTCATGCGCTTTTCCGCTTTCAATGGATGATATTGCTATTTCCAGACCTTCTTTCAGGCAGTCGGCCCTTTTACCTGAGACTATCGCCGCAGCGGCATTAATCACCGCAGAATCCATCTTTGCTCCCTTTTCCTTCCCGGTAAGAATATTCATTAAAATTTTCGCATTTTCTTTCTTATCTCCGCCTGCGAGATCCGAAATTTTTGATTTTTTAAAGCCCAGCTCTTCCGGATCAAGAATATATCGAGTTACCCTGCCATCTCTCAATTCCGCAACAGAATTCTTACCTGAAACCGAAAATTCATCGAGCCCTTCTTCGCTGTTGACAACAAATGCTCTCTCTACATCCAGGTCTTTTAGAGTATTTATCATGACCTCCATAAGATTTTTATCAAAAACTCCCAGTACCCGTCCGCTTGCCTGTGCCGGATTGGTAATGGGCCCCAGAATATTAAAAACTGTTCTTATACCCATGTCCTTTCTGGCTCTGGCTACATATTTCATAGCCGTATGGGCTCTGGGAGCAAAAATAAATCCTATCCCCACATTATCCAGACAATCAGAAACCTCACCGCATTCGAGATCTATATTTACACCCAGTTCTTCCAGTACGTCGGCACTTCCGCTTTTGCTTGATACGCTTCTGTTTCCATGTTTTGCAATCGGTACCCCTGCTCCGGCAGCTATGAATGCAGCGGTTGTGGATATATTGAAAGTATGCAGACCGTCACCTCCTGTGCCGCACGTATCTACGAGATTTTTGTGCCTGCTTTTGACTTTTATGGCTTTCTCCAGCATAGCTTTTGAAAAACCACTTATTTCATGAGCCGTTTCCCCTTTGATTTTCAATGCGGTAAGAAAAGCTGCAATCTGGCAGTCATTTGCTTTCCCTTCCATTATGAATTCCATTGCACTGTATGCTTCATCCTGATCAAGATCATTTCCGCTTAGAACTTTTTCCAGAAAATCTTTCATTTAATAAATCTCCCCTTCTTGTTATTTAAAAATCTTCTCTGTTTTCATATCCTTAAGTTCACTTCATCAACTTTATGGCCTTAAAGAGCGCAGCTGCCTTATTTAGAGTTTCGTTATATTCATTTTCAGGTTCGGAATCATACACTATTCCGGCACCTGCCTGAATATATGCCGTTCCATTTTTAATAATGGCGGTCCTGATTGTAATGCAGCTGTCAAGATTACCATCGTATCCGAAATATCCCACGGCTCCGCCGTATGGTCCCCGCCTGTCAGGTTCCAGTTCGCTTATTATCTGCATCGCCCTTATTTTTGGGGCACCTGATAATGTGCCGGCAGGAAAAACGCTTTTTAGTGCGTCGTATATCGAATTATTTTTATTCAGGGTTCCTTCTATGCGGGACACAAGGTGTATCACATGTGAATACTTCTCCACACTCATATATTTTCTAACCTTCACGCTGTTATAACGGCATACCCTCCCCAGATCATTTCTGGAAAGATCCACGAGCATATTATGTTCGGCTTTTTCTTTTCTGTCATTTAACAGGTCAGTGGTAAGAATCCTGTCCTCTCTGGAATTCTGCCCCCTTTTTCTTGTTCCGGCAATAGGATAGGTTAAAATTTTTCTGCCGTTTATTTTAACAAGAGGTTCAGGTGAGGCGCCAATAATTTTAAACGTGTCAAAATTAAAATAATACATATATGGAGACGGATTGATGGTCCTTATTCCGCGGTAAATACTAAAAGGATCCGAAAACTTATCTGTATAAAACCTCTGGGACAATACTATCTGAAATGCATCTCCCTCTGTAATATATTTCTTTGCCCTCTTCACTGCTTCGAGAAATCTTTCCTTTTTGAAATTGGAATTTAAGATAAGATCTCCGCTACAATTACCGATAGCTGCTGAACCGAAACTGGCACTAAAATTATTTCCATTCTTTTGACTGATTATCTTCTCTAAATCTTCGATATTTTGAACTGATCTGTCATAAGCTTTCCCCGCGGTAATTTTCTTATCTATTTTTATCGTGGAAATTATTTTCATGCGATTAAGTAAATGATCGAAAACAACGATAAGATCAGTGAGATAAAGCATTATTTCCGGTATCGATAATCTGCTGGCCGGAAGAGGGACTCCGTCAAAATAATTAACAAGGTCATAACCCAGATATCCCACAGCGCCGCCGACAAAATGGTCGAGTTCCGGATTTTTATAAAGCTTAAACCCTTTCATCACTTTTTCCAGTTCCAGAAGAGGATTTCGTGTTTTTGCTTCATATGCTTCTCTGCTCCCGTCATCCAGAGAAAAGATTTCTTCATCAAATTTTATCAGGTTCCTGCAGCCGATTCCGATGAAAGAATATCTGGATAAGTTTTTTAGTCCCTCTGCACTCTCCAGTAAAAATCCTCTTTTCTCCGGACCCACTGTTTTCATGAATATGGAAGTGGGGGTTTCTGTATCGACGATATATTCTTTGTATACCGGTATCAAATTATAATTTTCCGCTTTTTTAATATAATCTTTTCTGGACGGACAAAACATATTCCCAGCCTTCTTAAATTGCCGGATCAATATCCGGTGTTATAATTTATTATTAATTCCTTTACCTTTTTACATAAAATAAAAAGAGTACTTCCATAAAAGATTCTCTTTTTTACCTGACCTTAAACGGAAGTACTCTTTTGAATTTTTATTTATTGATTTTGCTTAATAAGAAATTATTGAAAATAAGAGAATTTAGATGAAATAAAAATTCCCGTCGGCCAGGCTGCTATAAGCTTCGCCAGCAGGAATTATCTTTCAGCCATACGAACATACTGATCTGTTTCTTTGTATAGTTGCACTTTTCTCTATTAAAACTCATTACCCTTGCAATTAAATACGATATTATCCTAAAGATTTTTATATATTAGCATATTTTTTCTGTTTAATGCAAATCCATTCATAATGTATCCGACTTTTTCGATGAGGAAACCGGAATATATAGGGACGGAAATTTTATTATTGACTTCTTTATATGATACTGTATATCAAAATAAAATAGCATATACTTTCATTAAGGTAATATAACTTCGAAGAAAGTAAAAAGTATATGCTATTTTATCCTATTAGTAATAAATGTGTGGTTAACCTGTTATTTTTTCTGGTTCTTTTCCCTTTCAGCTGATTCCAGCATTTTCTTTGCAATCCTGAGTTCGGTTTTTCTCCTGGTTTCTTCGGTGTAAACCCTGAGTTCTGCTACCAGCCTGTTATATCTGGTTATAAATATCGTATCCCCTAAATTCTCAGTCAGATACTTCGTGAGATTAACCCTCAACTCATTTGTATCGATCCTTTTTACGTCATCTTCGTAAGTCATATTTCACTCCTTAAATATCTAATTTATCAGAATACTATTTAACTTTTATTAGTCTTTTAAAATATATTAAATAATTATTTTTTATTATTATCTCATATTTAATTAAAAAAATCTATAATAAAATGATTAAATTTTATATTTTAGATTATATTATAAAACAAATTTAAAAATACTCAAATACTCTTTAAAAATACTTATAAGTAAATGATTAAAAATTATATTGTTAAATTATAATAATTCTAAAGGATTTATTTCTTCAGAAGACCGTAAATATAACCGGACATTTTTGAGAAATCGATTTGAAGAAGGATGAGAGGTATAATAAAAACGGATAATACTTTCCCATCTGTGTTAAAACGGTAATTCCCTTTACCCATGCATATTTTTGCCAATCTGCAGTATGCCTTATAAGTATAAGCCATAAAAAGAGGGATCAGCATAAGGAAAATCCATTTGCTTAAAAAAATTGCGCAAAGCAAAATGGCGAGTAATGCTAAAAAGGAAAAAAACCTTATCAGGTGGCGGTGCAGATACATTCTTCCCCTGGCATCACCTTTTGCATATCTAAAAAATTGTCTGGATATTTGAACGGGATTTTCTCTCATTTTCCAGTAAACCACTGCATCAGGATTGAATTTTATATTGCAGCCAGCGGCTTTTATATTAAAATCGAATTTCATATCCTCACCATATTCCATATCTTCGGGATAACCGCCTGCATCCATCCAGATTTTTTTTCTAAAACTTATATTTCTGGATGAAGGCATATAATTTTTTCTGTCTATTTCTTCCTTTTGCGGCATAATGCAGACAGCGAGACATTTTTGCAGAAAGTTCCTGCAGAGCGGCAGATTCAAACCTCCGACGGCATTGCAGGAAGCATCGTTATAGAGCCCGGTGATTTCTTCCAGCCAATGCCTGTCTATCACGCACCCGGCATCACTTACACAAATGATCCTGCCCGCTGCACCTTTTATGGCCGTATTTCTTCCCTGTGAAATGTTGGCTCCGTTTTTTTTAATTACTCTTACAATTATGGCTGGTTTACCATCCTGTCTGTCACTTCTTATCTTGTTTTTATTACCATCATCCGATAATAAGATATTGAAGTCATTTCCTTCCCGGGATGATTCTTCTTCAAAGAAATCTAATGTACTTTTAACTGTATTATCCTTCGATCCCCCGTCTACTATGATTATTTCACCGGGCATTGCCGTTTGATTCATCAAACTTTTGAGAAATTCGATAATATTTTCCCCCTCATTGTAAACCGTTGTTATAAAGCTTACTTCTGAAAGAACTTTCCTTTTATTACTTACAGTCATATTTTTGAATCTCCGAAATATAATCCAAAGACTTTAAAATAAGCTTTCAATCTTAATTTACTCAAACCGCGTGGTTTGAACACAGCCAAAACCGCAAATAGTAATATCCTGTTTATAATACCGGCCACATAAAGAAAACTCAAAAGTCCTGCATGGACCGCAGAGTAATTTTTTTTAAAATACAATCTTCTGCTTTTCCAGATTCCGGCTTCTCTTGCAGCCGTGTCCCTTGAGGCGATACCGCTGTCAGAGTGCTCGATCATAAAACCGGGGTAGTAATAGTTATTGAAGCCCTTTCTGTGCAGTCTCAAGCATAAATCGGTGTCTTCGCTGTACATAAAATAATCCTCATCAAACATATTCACGCTGTTAAAAATTTCCTTTTTCATAAACATGAACGAACCTGCGAGCCAATCCACTTCCATCTCACCGGCATGATCACACCAGGTCATGAAGTAAGAACCGAAAACACGGCTTTTTTTGAATATTCTGTATAAGAAGTAACTTTCGTAAAACTGTCTTGCAAGCGTTGGGAAAGACCTGGCCGTTAGCTGCAGGGTGCCGTCAGGATTTAAGGCTTTTGCCCCGATAATCCCAACCCTTCCGGTTTTTTCTTTTTTATTATAAAAATCAATTAAATCCGCCAGGTCTCCATTTAAAAATCTGGTATCGGGATTTAGAAACAGAAGGTACTTCCCCTTTGCACCGGATGCTCCGATATTTGATGCTTTCGAAAAACCCAGATTCTTATTATTTATAATCAAATTTAAATTGTCATTTTTTCTGGCCTGATCCTTTAAATATTCCACGCTCCCATCATTCGAATCATTATCCACTATAAATATTTCAACGGCTATACTATTGCCCCCGGTATGTTCTCCGATGCTTCTGATACATTTTTTAATGAAATCAAGACTATTGTAATTTACTATTATGATACTTATATCCAATCCTGCTCTCCCGGCACTACCTGTCTTTTATAGTTTCATTGACTATGGAAATCAGATCCCTTTTAAAATTAGCGCCTGAAAATCTTCTGCAGCTTTCAGCCGCATTTTTTCTGATTTCATCTATATTTATCTTTCCGCTTATTATTTTTAATGTAATATCTTTGAGTTCTTCCAGGCTGTCAAAAAGGAACCCGTCATATCCATTTCTTATGATTTCCTTCTGCCCCCCTTTATTTATGACCACAGGAATGCATCCGGCAGCCATCGCTTCCACTGTTGTTATCCCGAAATGCTCGAATTTCTCGGGGTGGATCCTTTCATCTTCACCCAATCCCGAAGCGTGCCAGAAAATATACGACCTGGCAAAAATCTCTACCAGCTCTTCCCAATTTATATTCGTTATCACTTTTATTGGATAACTTTTACCTGCGGCTTTTACTTTTTCCACATATTCCAGATGATCTGTCCTGCTTCCGACACCTCCCGCAAGATACAAAGTATAATCCCTCATTTCGGCAGGATATTGGTCAAATAGTTCCCTGAATGCTCCCACCAGTTCCAGTTGTTTCTTGTTATGATGTTCCGGAAAAAATCTGCCCACACTTAGGATGATTTTCCCCTTATTTTCTGTCCTGAAACTATCTATGTCGACAGGGGGAAATAAAATGGTACTTTCTTTCCCCCATAATTTTTTTATCCACCTTTTCGAATACTCGGAGATTGTGACTATTCTGTCATAAGTTACCAAGAATGTTAGATCTTTCGGGTAAGTTATCAGAAACAAAGGTATATATCCTAAAATCTTCAAAACGGCTTTTTTAAAAAAGTTCATCCTTCCCTGATTATAGACGACCACACCGAGTTTCCTTGAATCTTTTGAGCTGCTATCAGCCTCTGAAGGAACAAATGTATCAGATGAGATTAAAATCCTGACAGGTTGCCCAATAAAATCGATGGGGATCTCTACGGATTTCTTGATTCCTTTCTTTAACTGGATAGTCACATCATACAGGGGTTCCCTGTTCTCTGTTTCTCCCTCGAATACTCCAATCTTTATATTCATTAAATCCACGGCACTTGTCACGGGATTTTTTAAACCGAATTTCAAATACCTGGAATATTTTTTTACAGACAGTATCACTTTTCCGCTGCTCCAGCTTCCTCTTCTGAGCAGGAATCTCTTGGGATCATACAATCCCTCTTCCACTTTTATTTCATCAAATCCTTCCTCTAACCTGTCTGCGAACCTGAACAGCCATCTGGCCGGCCGCCTGAAGAAGACCAGTAAAAATTTATGGAGAAATGTGAAATCGATATCGAAAGGAGTGGGAAAATAACATAAAAATATGTTTTTACGGCCATATGCGGGAAGTGAACTCAGATAAGTAGCATTTATAAAAAGGTCATATTCTCGCGTGATCCTTGCTGCATAATCCTCAGATACAAAAGGGAATATTTTTAAATTTACTCCGGTTAGATCGAGATTAAGTCTCGTGGAAACTTCTTTCAGATCGACAAATATATCCGTGATAAGATCTACTTCAAAGTCTTTTTGTTCGGATAAAATCTCTGCAATCTTACAGCTGTATCGCTCTCCACCCCCGGCTGTCGATAAATACCTGTCATAAATGGCAATTCTCTTCATGCTTTACCCTGCTAAAAACTTCTCATCCAGCTTTTAATAATCCTATCCTGTACCTTACTGCCGTTCCTTATTCTAATTCTTTTTACTAAATTCCGGGGCAGCATATAAAAAAGTTCAAAAAAAATTCTGATCCTTATGGGAATATCGATCCTCCTGTGTTTTATGCCCTTAAGTAAATCAGCCAGACAATATAAAATACCGATAATTCCCGTAAGAACAAACGCCAGGTAACTCCTGATAAATAAAAACGGCCATCCGCATTTAAAAATCATAAGCAGCCTGTTTCTGAGCACATAATAAGTGAAATCATAGGACCATTCTTTACTCGTGCCGCAGTGGAAATGTCTTACTACGGATTTGGGAGTAAAAAAATTTTTCCAGCCTGCCAGTCTTGATCTCCAGAACAGGTCGATATCCTCATAATAAGTAAAGAATTTTTCATCAAAACAGCCTATATCTTCAAGCATTCTCCTATCCATCATAACACTGCTTCCGGAAAGTCCAAAGATCTCCTCCACGCGGTTGTATTGTCCTTCGTCAAAGCTTTCAAAACCTCTATCCCTGCTGTAAAGAGATTTGTTTATCTTGATCCCGCAGCTATTTATAATATCTTTTCTGTAAATGAAGAATCTTTTTGGAATCTTTATCTTAACCGCTCTGGGTTTCCCCGACAGCCTGATATCTTCCAAAATCTCTTCGCCTATTACTATCCTCAAATTGTTTGGCGAAATATATGATGATGCTTTGAATTGCAGCTCAATACTTTTCGTAAGATCCCCGATGGGTACTGCCAGAATAGCATTACCCTTCGACCACCTGTGGATCACTCCATCGCTATCGGATTCCTCAGGGTAAAAACCATCCGGATACTTTATACTTTTATTTATAGTATCCTGGAACCGGCTGTCATCACTGAAACCCGTAACTCTCAGATCGGATATCCTGATACCCAGCCTTCTAACCTCATTATTATTTTTTACTTCTTTTTGATTCTTGCTGTCAGCTATCAGCTGAAGAGGCAAATATGGATAGTAAAAGACTACTTTGGAGCCCACGGCACCTATTCCGGAATTATCGGCAGATTGCCTGAAAATAAACAGCATCTCACACAGCCAGTCCTTTTCAACCACGCAGTCATTATTTATCAGAACTATGTATTCACCCTTTGAATACTTAAATCCTTCATTATTTCCGCCGGAATAACCCTTATTTTTATCAAGAGCGATTATCTCTACCTGCGGAAATTCTTTTCTCACGAATTCTACAGAGCCATCGGTAGAATCATTATCGACCATTATTATCTGGATTTTTTCAGATGGATAATCAATCCTGAGTATCGAGTCGAAAAGATTTCTCAAAAATATCTTGCCATTGAAATTGACAGTGATAATTGATATCAAGGGATCATCATCTTGCGCCAATTAAATCTCTCCTTAGCTTAAACTGAAATATCACGCTCTTGAAAGTACGATCACCCCTATAGTTATTATAACCGTACCTATCCACCGAATAGGATTCACATCCTCTTTTAATATAAACTTCGAAAGGACAAGGACCATCACGTAAGTAAAACCAAGAAATGGGTAAGCGAAACTAAGATCAACAACAGATAATACGATTAGCCAGATCGCAGCCGAAACAATATATAAAAATAAGCCGGTCATTACCATAGGGCTTTTTATGACCCCGAAAAAAAACAGTTTAAGAGCATTCAGACTCCCAAAATTTACTACACCGAGACGGTTTATGCCGACCTTTAATAATAATTGACCCCCAACCGCTATGAAAATACTTAACAAAATAAGCAATATGGAACTTGTTAAACTCATTTTGTTTCTCTCCTTGATCATAATCTTACTGCGCTTCAAGACGGACCTGCTGTTTAAAACCTATGACTTCTTTCCCAGATAATATTTATTTGATACGGTAAGACCCATCACTCTATCAATATTTTCGAAATCTCTAAGTAGAACTTCCAGTTTTTGATCGATGTCTATATTCAGTCCCGATCTGGTTTTAGGCTTAAATTCACCTAAAACTTCCCTTAAACTGCTGATGTCATAGCCAAGACTCTTAATTTCATTATAAAGAGTCCTGAATATATTAAAATAGATCAGCAGTAGCCTCTCCCTGTTTTTACGATTCAGTTCATTGATCTCGTTACTTATTTGAACCTGGATATTATTATTAATTGCTTTTACTGACTCGTTATAACTCTTTCTCAGGTTTTCAAAATACATGCTTGTAAGAAGATACATATACTTTCTTAACTTCCCTCTGATGGTTTTATCTTCGGCCAGCTTATCCGATTCTAAAATGTCAAAGCGGCTTAAAAGCTTTAGATCCTTGAAACTGTCCCTGTTTAATTTTATTTCAAAAAGCTCGAACAGCTCATTCTTGCCATATATTTCTCCAATTTCGCTTTCTGCGCTTCCTTCCTTCTCGAACTCGATTTTGCTCCATATGCCCCTATCTATGATTTCGAATCCTGCATTTTTCAATATAAATTCAATTGTAAAATCATCGATTACCACGCTGGTTTTGTCCACCTTCTTCCCCTCGCCTAATAGCTTATAAAGCCCTCTTTTTTCAGGAATAGAGAAAAAGAGCAGTCCTTCTTTTTTTAACTTTGATGCCAGCACATTGGTAAGATCATAGAAAAATTTTGGGGTAATCTTAGAAAAAGCGTTATTTACAATGATCCCGTCAAACCTGGTCCTCTGGATCATTTTGGATTTTAAAATTCCAACTTCATCCAGCCGGCTATCTTCATCTTCGCCGGTCACAAAATCTCCATCAATTTCCAGATCAAATATCCTGCCCACATCATTTTTATTTATTAACTCCTCCGCCCTGTATTTATTGGAAGTTATTTTTAAAACATTTGCACAGCCCTCAAAATTATTTTTTATGATTTTTGAGATTTTGCTGTTCTGCAAATCTATGAGTTCGATAATTTTTCTTTTATCAAAAGCATAATATGGGTCAACACAATATTTAACAAGCGGTCTGGTCACATTTTCCCAATAAAATCTCGGGGCGATTTTATTTAAATTCTTTCTGTAGATTTCCCTTAAACTCTTATTGACAACTATGCTTTCCATTACTCTTGCCAGTTGATGGGTATCCTCATACTTTACCACTTCGCCTATATTTTCGATTTTTACCATTTTGGCTATGGAATCCCCTTCGGTGGTTATAATCGGAAGTCTTGCCCAGATATAATCCATAACCCTTGTTCTGTAAGAGAACTCCGTTTCAATTCTCTCATGATGAATCGATAGTCCCGCATCCGAATCAAGCAGGAAAGTCTGTCTGAGGTCATAGGGCGCCCATTCATTAAAAAAGACATCTCTATCATATAAATCCAGTTCTCTTGCCAGTTTTATTGCTTCCACGCATTTTCTCATTTCCGGAAGTTTGGAATCCGGATGTTTTATCCCCATGAATACTAATTTGATATCCTTCCTGCCCCTGGTTATTTCCCATTGCGCTTTTATAGCCGTGACCGGGTCCAGCCAGTTCCATATTCCTCCCCCCCACAAAATAAGCCTGTCTTCTTGTTTGATATTTGGCAATACATCTCTTATGGACAGATTCGACCTGAGCGGAGGATTCGAAGGTATCCCGGAAGGCACAACATCTATCAGTGCCCTTAAAGTGCTATCGGAATCATAATTGTATGGATTTATCCTTCCCACAGCATTTAGCATCCCTATCCAGTAGTCTCTTTGCTTTTCGCTGGCACAGATAAAATAATCACCAATAGCGAGCTGGAGTTTCAATACATTTAAATTATTTCCATCGATCCTTATTCTTTCAGCCATATCCCTGTCTTTGAACATCTCCAGGCTTTCCAGATTGAAAGGATTGTAAAGATCAACAATAATCCTGCCTTTGTAATTTTTTAAGAATGGAAAATAATAGAGGATATGACCCTGAATCAAGATCATATCCGAATTCTCGATACTCTTTTGAAGACTTTTATAATTATTCATTTTATATTGCCTTGTTTTAAAGCCTTCGGTATCGATATCCACCTTATTGGGAGTAAGCAAAGTTACATCAACATGGTTCGATAAGATTTTAGCAAATTCATAAAATCTTATGCCGGGCCCGGCCATGTTTTTACCAATAATATCGTAACTTATTATGCAGATCCTGGACTGGCTCTTTTTGCCTGGTTCGTTTTGCATTATATCTCCCATTGGAAAAACCTTTATAAATTTAAATCTTAATAAAACATTTTAAATTAGTTTTAAGATGCAATCATTTTAACTCTAATCTATTCAAGATTAAATGATTTTTTAATCTAATTGTCAAATTATAAGGCAGAAATATGAAATTTATAAAATAAGCATATAAAATCGGCAAAATTTGATCACGGGTGGCCATAGATCTCAGCCATCGCGCTTCTTCTCTTAAGAACTTCCTAAAAAAATTCAAGAAACCTGTGTTTATCACGGCACACCTGATCCTGTTTTTATGGTAATAACGATAGAATCTCTTGCTGAATTTCCCAACCGATGCACCTTCGAAATGCCGTGCAATGGAATCAGAGTTGACCACTGTACGCCTTCCGGTCCTCCTGATCTTCAGGCAATAATCAAGTTCTTCAAAGTAGGCCGGCCTGTATCCTTCATCAAAACCACCAATACTTTTGAACAATCCGAATTCGGTGGCAAAAAAAGCGCCCGTTACATAATCCACATCCTTGATATTTTTTTTTGTATCAGCTGCACTGCTTTTATCTTTTTTACCTTTAAGTTCCCGCTTCAGGCCGGGATAACTTTTTCCAAAGTCGATATGGGAAGTAATAAAATTATCTTTAATCTTTCCACCGGAATGCTGTATGATATCTTTTTTATAATCAAGTATTAATCCGCCCGCAACTCCTGCCTTCATTAAAGGCATATTTTCTCTTTCTGTGATTTTAAAGGTCGATATTATTTTTTTAAACGCGTCCTTTTTTAAATATACATCAGGATTTAGCAGGATCAAGAATTCAGGCTGCTCATTCGGGCCCTTTATTTTCTTATGGATGAAATTAAAAACTGCTTGATTTACAGCACACGAAAATCCTGCATTTTTTTTAAGGGCAATAAGCTTGAAATTGCTGCTGGTTATCTCAGTTGAGATATTTCTGAATTGCCTTATTTTTGTAATTGTATTATCTGCAGAAGCGTTATCGATGACTATCAAGAACCAGTCCTTATAATTCTGTCCCACTATCGAACGCAGACAGCTTTCGATAAAATTCTGGCTGTTATAAGTCACAATTACGATTAAGCTTTTGATACTCATATAGTTATGATACCAATCCGAATATTGTCATAAAAACCTTACAAATCAGCCGAACAGTTTTCTTCTTGCGATTCTGAAATAATTATAGGTTCTATAAATAAGGCCCTTTTTGACTATACCTTCCAGCTCCGATATCCTCTTATCTCTTTCCTCTATCATTTTTTTCTGACCTGCAGTTATACGTTCCAGATTCCTTACGGCTTCTTCTCTGCCAAAAAATAATTTTTTTTCTTTACCTTTATCAGGGGCAAAGGAAGGATTGATTACCCACTTTTGCAGTTTTTCCGTAGTCTTTTCGAAATTAAAATTCGCCATCGCATATCTCTTTCCGGCAATTGCGGTCCTATTTGCTTCATTGATATTATCGGCAAGATAAATAAGCTTCCTGCTTAAATCCTCATGGTCATGAGGTTTGAAGGTGTAACCGATCTTTTCCTTTTCAATTATATCCGTCAATTCGCAGACGTTGGAGGACAACACGCAGAGGCCCGCTCTGAACCAGTCAAGAATACGATTTTTACTGCCCAATCTGACCTCATAAATGTCTTTATCGATGTTTATCCCCACATTTGCTTCAAGATAATAATCCGGTACGTCTTCTCCGGGTACCCAGCCTTTCATCAAAAACCTGTCCCTGAAAGGGCTGTTGTCTATCATCGACAGAAAACGGGGATAAGTTTTCAAATCCTGTTCCGGTATTTCACCTCCCGTGGATACAAATTTTATTTTTGGATTCTTTTTCATTGCCTCCGTAACACCCACAAATAAAGTATCGACATCGGTCCATGTATTATATCCGCCGGTCCACAGTACTACAAAATCTTTTTTTCCTATATTATCTTTCCCTCTAAAAACATTTTTTTTATATTCGTATTCAACCGGAGGAAGGCCGCAGGGGATTAAATCGGTAAATTCATAACCGGATGTATGTTTATTGAGCCTTCCTATTGCTCCCAGTTCCCCTATCAGGGCATACTGCTGCCTTGAAGACACGCACGAGAAAATGTCCGCACCGGAAATAATGTTATATTCACTGTTCCAGTAATGAAACAGACAGCTGTCATCCTCATCAATATAGGCACGGGCCTGTGCCTCGGCCATTACATGGCCGAATAAATCTGCCCAGAATGGAATATTTTTAGTTTTCAAAGGATCGAGCAGCTTTGATGCTGTGCAGGAAGGATAGAAAGTGCAGCCAATCATGCAGTCGGGCCTGAATCCTTTAAGAATTTCGGATATTAATCCAATGTTTTCAAAATCATCTTTTTTAAGTATATTATATTCGAAGCTCTGCCAGTTTTTTTGATTCCCGCTGTAAGTAAAGTCTTTTTGAAACATGGATTCAAAATCATCCGGATACGCCGATGGGATAGCATAATTGCAGACACATACTTCATGGCCCTTCTCGAGAAGCGGCAAAATAAACTGCCAGGTCCTGATGCCCGTCCCGTACACTTTTCTGTCATTTTCGAAGGGAAGCGGACTCATGCCAAGAATAAATATTTTACTCATATCATCTTTATTTTAACGGTTTTATCTCTATAATAAAAATCGTAAGATATTATTATTATTTCTGAACGACTTTATGTTTTTTAAAGTATTTCTTTAATTATAATTGTACTAATAAAAAATTTATACTACCATAAAAATGATAAAGAATTAAAAAGCAGATTTAATTTTTTATGAAAACCATACTAATAATACTACTGATTATTTTTTTATTGATAACGACCCTTTTTAGCATTGTCATAATCAACAGAAATAAAAGCTCTTCCGATTTGGAAACCGGAGATTTTGAAACCACGGAAAGCAGCAAAGATAATGAAACTGCCATTCCTGATTTCAGGATAGAAAAAATAGGTGACATGCAAAAATTTAATATCGATGGTCTCTCTGCTGATACAAAAGGCAGTGAAAGCAAAGCCGAAGATAATAGCCAGACAGTCGAAACCCCTGATGACAGCGGCTTATCCGATATCCTGACCCAGCAGAATGAAGAAGAGGCCAGCGGAGCTGAATCAGAAGACACAGAAATTGAGGAAGAAGCGACATCAGGAGAACAGCCAGAGGAAAAATCAGAAAATGGTACCATTGAATTATACCTGGATGGAGATAGGGAAAATGGGACATATCTGGGTAAAACAATGTGTAATATCGAATGTCCGGAAACTTCACAGCTTTATGGAGAAGACTTCAAAAATACCGGTTTTGAATTCATCATAGAAAACAACGAAGACATAGATCTCCTGCCCGGCTCCACTCATTATATTTATATTTATTTTTACGGAAGCCAGTCAGGATGGGATTACACACGCAAAGAAATAAATCTGCCGGGAGAAGAAACATGCGAAAAAGAAATAAATATTTTTATAGATGAACCGGAAGAAAAAACCATTACAAGTATATTTCAGTCCATCAGGGGATGGGCGGTGGATCTTAGAAACGATAATAATCCAGGTATAAAAACAATAGAAATTTATCTCAATGGACCCAGAGGATATGGGAAATTTTTAGGCAGTGCGCAATATGGAACGGCAAGATCCGATGTAGCAGAATTTTTCGAGAATCAGAATTACCTTCCCAGCGGTTACCGGTTTGAGGAACTTATATACCTTGAACCGGGTTCCACCCACACCATTTTTGTCTATGCCATAAGTTCCGAAGATGAATGCTTGAATTATGAAAAAAGAGAAGTATATTTGTCGGGAGTAAAAGAAGAAAAAGCGATAATCAATGCTCGAATCGACATACAGAAACTTGATCAGGGCGGTATTTTGGAAATAATAGGCTGGGCCATCGATAAAAATATTCTGAACAAGTATCTGGAAGAAAAGCAAAAAAGCGAGGCGGGAGCCGGAGAAGGTATCGATCGGTACACGGTCAAAAAAGTCGTATATAACACCAACAGGGATGGCAATGATAATATATACAGTATAAATATCGATGGAACCGAACTCACCAGATTAACAGATTATTCCGGAAATGACCTTTATCCGGAAGTGTCGCCTGACGGGGAAAAAATTGCATATACTTCGGATATAGGGGGTACATGGCAGATAATGATAATGGATTGGGATGGCAGTAATAAAAAACAGATCACATTTAATAATTTCCGAAGTGCATACCCGAGCTGGTCCCATGATCGCGAGTATATATACTTCGAAGGTTATATAGACGGAGACTGGGAATTATTCAGAATCAAGAGTAACGGATCCGAACAGAAAAGACTTACATTTAATTCAAGCTCCCATGATTGGCATCCCAGCGGGCATCCATACGAATATAAGATTATTTTCGAATCAGGAGCAACCGGACATGAAAATATCTACGTAATGAACAATAATGGTTCAGGAGTCAATAATATAACCGGGGACGGCCCGAGAAGAAGGGTTCCGGATGTATCATCTGATGGAAATAAAATAACCTATATGAGATATTCCGGTGATAACAGTGATATCTGGATTATGGACTATAATGGACAAAACGAAACCAGGCTCACGGATAATCCTGACATGGATGGCCACCCCTCATTTTCACCTGATGGAAAATATATTGTTTACGAGGAAATAAAAGGATCCAATGAAAACCTGGTTTTGATAGATCTTGTAAGCGGCACAAGGTTCAATTTGACGAGTTCATCCAATATCAACAAAGATGGCAGTTTTCTTTACCGGTAGCAAGAAGGCCTCTATTCAGTCAATGAATTGATGCCTGAATCTCTTTTTAGGCTGAGATATAAACGTTAGCTTCACGGATGCTCCTGCCGAAATTCCCAGCCAGATGGCCCATATCGTATCTCTGGAAAAAAAATAAAAAACAAGTTCCGAAATTGTGAGATCCGAATCAAAAAATCTGGTTACCACCAGATTAACCGCACCGGTGTTGTAAAGTATCAGTGCAAGAGCAGGGATACATCCCGCAATCAAGAACACTTTGATATCGAAATAATTCGTACTCACCATAGCTTTCGCGCTTATGGCAATTAAAAAACCGATCATAAATCCCAGAATAAAAACAATAAAAAGTCTCAGGAAACTTAAAAAACCGGAAGGCAGATTATAAACGGCAAGAGCGTCCGTAATATTATCAAAGTAGGCAAATGCGGTATAATATAAAATTATATTTACGAAGCTAAAAGCTATAAGAAAAAATTTCTTTTTTTTATTTATCATCATATCCTGATCCCGGTATTGTTATCGCAATAACCAGATGTTAACTTAAAAGGATATTAATTTCAATTAATCCTATATTCTGTTATACTATGAAACTCAAAATATATATGAAGAATCGAATAAATCATATAATTAAAACAGCAGATAAAAAAGCATTTTTTAAAGAAAAATATCAGGATAATTAAAATCAAATATTATGCGAACAGTAATCATAATCGTTATAATTTTATCCGTAATAGCAGCGGGTATTTTCGGATTTGTGATAATCAAATATATCCAGGGTAAAGCATCTCCGGCGGAGGAAACGACTGAACCGGAACCACCTGATGCAACTGTTGAGGAAGAGCAGGAATCCGAAACACCAACAGAAGAAGAACCTGAGGAGGAGACCGATCCGGATAAAATTTCCGTCATAGAAGTGTATCTGGATGGCGACAGAGGCAGCGGCATTCTCCTGGGGGAAGCGGAATACGGTTTGACCTCCGAGCAGGCTCGTATGGTTTATGGAGAAAATCTTTCGGAGACGGGTTATAGTCTTGCTATTGATAATGAAAATCACACATTCGATCCGGGTTCTACTCATTATCTTTACATATATGCACTGATACCAAAATACGGATGGAACTATACCAGAGAGAAAATTGTAATCCCCGGGGAGATAGAGTCTGATGAAAATATCAGATTGTCCATAGATAATCCTAAAGAGAATGAAGTAATAGCCGAAACCGATAAGTCAAATATGGATATATCAGGCTGGACGGTGGACACTGGCTATCAGAACGGTACCGGTATCGACAGGGTAGAGATATATTTAAACGGCCCAAAAGGTTTTGGGCAATTTTTGGGAGAATCGAATTACGGACTGGAAAGACAGGATGTGGCTAATGCACTTGGAAACGCAAACTATACCGGTTCCGGCTATTCTCTTGACTTTGACGCAAGCGGCCTTGAAACAAGCAGTGAAAATACTTTGTACATCTATTCTTTCTCCAATTCCGGAGCTTATTGTCTGGGATTGAGAAATATCAAGATGGAAGGTGAAGAGAAAGAACCGGAAGTCATATTTTCTTCAATAGATGCAAGTCTAAATGACAGGTCCATAGAAATAAGCGGCTGGGCCATAAGTAAAGATGATTTATTACGGGCCGGGCCAAGAAATCTGGATATAGAATATAACGTTAAAAAAATAATTTTTACCTCCGACAGAAACGGCAGTGAAGACGTATACAGCATGAATCTTGATGGTTCCGAACTCATTCAGCTTACGGACCATCCCGGAAAGGATAACTATCCTGCAGTTTCGCCAGATGGAAAAAAGATTGCCTATACTTCCGATATTAATGGCATCTGGCAGATCATGATCATGAACTGGGATGGGACCGATAAGATACAGCTTACCTATAATCCATGGAGCAGCGGATATCCGGCCTGGTCCTTCGATGGGAGATTTATTTTTTTTGAAGTATACCAGGATGGCGACTGGGAAATATACAGAATAAACAGCAACGGAAGTAATCTTAAACGCCTGACATTCAACCCCGATGCTTATGACTGGCACCCTGCCTGTCATCCTTTCCAGAATAAAGTCACTTTCGAATCCGGAGGCAGCGGGCGCGAAGATTTATATGTAATGGATTATAATGGAGAAAATTCGAAACGTATTTCCGATATAAGTATGAGGAAAAGAGTTCCTGCTATTTCCATAAATGGCGAGCTGATTACTTTTATGGGTTACGAAGGTAAGAATTCTCTGATCTATACCATGGATGGAAACGGGGGAAATATAAAATTGGTTTCCGGATCACTGACAAACTGCGGTCACCCTGTTTTTTCTCCGGATAA